>DATBYI010000643.1:0-12751 GCA_036513815.1 Solirubrobacteraceae bacterium | reverse complement strand
GAGTCGCGCCGACCTGCATGTGCACTCCACGGCATCGCACATCTCGAAGCTCGGAGTGCAGCGTTCGCTCCAGATTCCAGAGTGCGCCACCGAGCCGTACGAGGTCTACGAGCTGGCCAAGGCCCGAGGCATGGACTTCGTGACGATCACCGACCACGACACGATCGACGGCGCCCTGTCGCTCACCCACCTGCCCGACACGTTCATTTCCGAGGAGCTGACCGCCGGTTTTAAGGGCGAGCCTCAGGCCGTGCACGTGCTCTGCTACGGCATCACGCCCGAACATCACGAGTGGCTCCAGGCCCACGCCGATGACGTCGAGACCTGCGCGGCTTACCTGCACGAGCACGACATCACCGCGGCGCTCGCTCACCCCTTCTACGCCGTCGCCGCGCCCCTCACGGCGCGTCACCGTCGGCGCCTGGCCGAGCTGTTCCCGATCTGGGAGACCCGGAACGGCTCACGAGCCAAGGAGCTAAATCTTCCGGCGTTCGTGTACATCGAGACCCACGGGGGAACCGCCATCGGAGGGTCCGATGACCACGCCGGAATCGACGTCGGCCGCACCTTCACCGAGACGCCCCGCGCCCACACCCCGGAGGAGTTCCTGGCCCACATCCGGGCCGGGCAGGCCGGCGCGCACGGGCAGCAGGGAAGCGCGGCCAAATGGGCCCACGCGGCGATGGCGCTCGCGATCCGGTCACTCGACCAACACGGCGAGGCGCCCGCTCGTCCCGATCCCGCGAGCGTGCTTCAGATCATCGAGCGGGTCATGAGCGAGGGCGACGCTCGTCAGGGCAACGCCGGCAGCGATCTCACCGCCGACGACGCACTCGCACTGCTGCGGGCGTGGCTGCTCTCGATGGACCTCGACGTCGACGAGCACAAGCTCCTGCAGCAGCTCCAGGACGGCGAGCTGACCCACGCCGATCTCGACCGTCGGGCCCGCCGCGTCCACGAGCGCAAGCTCGCCGCGGTGGTCCGCGACACGATCGCGAGCCTCGAGAACCAGACGCCAAACCCGGCCAAGAGCGCCCTGGCGCTGTTCGACGCCTGCCTGCCGGCCATCCCGTACGCCGCCGCGGCCTCATTCTTGGGCCGCGAGAAGGCCAAGCTGACGCGCTCCGACGGCGATCGTCCCCGTGTCGCGCTGATCGTCGACGGGATCGGCTCGATGCACGGGGTCACCCACACGATCGAGCAGATCCGGGCCCGCGGAGTGCGCGGGTTCGACGTCGAGGTCATCGGCACCGACTGCGAGGTCGACCGCCGCCTCGCCGCCGTGGCCGAGATCGACGTCCCCTTCTACCCGGGCCTTCAGATCGGCGTTCCCACCGTTCCCGCGCTCGTCGACGCGCTCGCCGAGGGGCGCTACGACATCGTCCACGTCTGCTCGCCGGGCCCGGCCGGGATCGGGGCGTGGCTGCTCGGGCGCGTGCTGGAGCTGCCCCGCGTCGGCAGCTACCACACCGAGCTCGGCGCCTACACCGCGCTGCGCACCGGACAGGCCGGCCTCGAGGCGCTCGCCAACTGGAGCATGCGCTCGTTCTACGGCGCCTGTGACGTGGTCCTCTCGCCGAGCACCGCGAGCGACGCACGGCTGGCCGAGTTGGGAATCGATCCCGATCGGATCCGCCGCTGGGACCGCGGCGTCGACCTGCACCGGTTCGACCCGGCCCACCGCGACGAGTCGCTGCTTCGTCGGGAACGGTCCGCGGCGCCTGACGGCGGCGCCTTGGACACCATCAATGTGCTGTACGCCGGTCGGTTGAGCAAGGAGAAGGGCGTCGAGCTGCTGGCGGACGCGTTCCTCGAGGCCCACCGCCAGGACCCGCGGTTGCACCTGGTGCTCGCGGGCGGGGGTCCGGAGGAGGATCTACTGCGCCGGCGGCTCGGCGACCGCGCCACGTTCCTCGGCTGGCTGTCCGGAAACGACCTGGCTCGCGTCTACGCCAGCGCCGACGTCTTCCTATTCGCCAGCTCGACCGAGACCTTCGGACAGGTAATCCTCGAGGCACAGGCCAGTGGCCTCCCCGTGGTCGCGGTCGACCGGGGAGGCCCGTCGTGCCTGATCGATCACGGGGAGACCGGCCTACTCGCCCCGCCCGAGGTCAATGCCCTGGCCGACGCGGTGATCTCGCTGACCTCGACGCCGATGCTGCGCGAGCGCGTCCGGCGCGGTGCGCTGGCAGGAGTCCGTGGTCGCAGTTGGGAAGCGGCCCTGGATCGGCTGGCAACGGCGTACCGCGTCGCGCTCGCGGCCAGAACCGATCGGCGTCTCGAGCGTGGCGTCGCATAGCGATCAGAACGCGCCGTAGCCGTAGCCACCGCCGTAGCCGTAGCCACCGCCGTAGCCATAGCCGCCGCCGGTGCCGTAGCCACCGCTAGAGCCATAGCCACCGCCACCGTAGCCCCCTGAGCCATAGCCACCGCCACCATAGCCATAGGCGCCATCGCCACCCGGGTAGCCGCCGGGGCCATAGCCGCCATTGCCGTTGCCGTTATCGCCCGAGCCACCGGCCGAGCCTGACGTATCCGCGGCGTTCTGCTGATAGGCGACCGAGAACGCGGAGCCGTCCGAGGACAGCGAGGATGGCGTCGCGCCGGCGGTGTTCGAGCTCCCGCCGCCGTAGCTCACGTCATACGATCCGCTGGCGCCCAGGGCGATCGGCTGCGCGGACCAATCCGAGTCGGAGATCGTGCCGGTGTGGCCGTTCGCCGTGGCCGAGGCGCCCGAGAACTGCACGGTGCCGAAGTCAGCGAGCGGAAGCGGCGTGCAGTCGCCGGACGAGTCGCACTGCGACGGCGCCTCGGCGATCCACTCGGCGCTCGAGGTGTCCGGATTGCTCATCTGAAGCGTCTTGGTCGTCGACTGACCCGTCGTCTGGTCAGACAGCGACACCGTGACGTTCGATCCGCTGACGCTCACCTTGGCCGAGATGTGGTCGCCCGGCTTGATGGCGAGACTGAGGTTGACGGGCGCGGACGGCACGAGCTCGTACCACGCGTAGTAGTTGGCGGTCCCGTCGGCGTTGCAGTCGGCCTGGGTGCCGGTCTGCTCGAGCGAGCCGGAGCCCTGGCTGGAGCCGCCAATGCCGACCCAGAAGGCGGAATAGGTCTGGCCGGAACCGCACGTGGCGGTGGGCTCAACCCAGCTGCCCGAGACGCTGGAGAACTGTGTGTCGCCGGATGAGCCGCTGGCGACGTAGCCGGCCCAGTTGGAGCTCATCTCCTCCTGCGAGGACGTCGCGGCGGAGGCGGAGCCGGCCGACACTCCAGTGAGCGCGGCAGCCACCGTCATGGTTGTGAGTAAAGGTCGAAGAGTCATGGAGTTCACTCAAGAACGCGTGACTAAGAGACCTTTCGGAGGTCGCGAAGAGGCGGCTATGGACTTGCGAAGAGGCGCTTAAACCGCTGCCGCACGCTCGTCCAGATCGTCGTCGTCGCGCTCGGGTGCCGGCACCGGCTCGAGCTGCGTCGGCGCCACCTCGGTGCAGCAGCCGCCGGCCTCCTTCGCGGCATACAGCGCGAGGTCGGAGCGATGCAGCAGCGACGACAGGTCCTCCTTGCGATCCCACACCGCGACGCCGGAGGAGAACGCCTCTCGCGAGGGCGTCGAGGCGCGCAGCCGATCGATCGCCGTGAGCGAGCCGGTCAGGGTCGAATTGGTCAGCAGCGCAACGAACTCGTCGCCACCGAGGCGAGCGACCACGTCGCCCGCGCGCAGCGTGGCCCGGATCCGCTCAGCCGTGTCGGACAGGGTCTGGTCCCCCTGGGCGTGGCCGAGCTCGTCGTTGAGCTCCTTGAAGTTGTCAAGGTCGAGCGTCACGAGCGTGATTGGGTTGCCGCTGCGGGCCGCCCGGGCCAGCTCGCGCGGCGCTGTGTAGCGCCAGCCACGGCGGTTGAGCAGGCCGGTCAGGTCGTCGACGACGGCCTCCTGAGCGAACCGTTGGGCGAGCGTCGCGAGCTCGCGGGTCACCGCGCGCAACGACACCGCGATCATCGTCCCGACGAGCACCAGGAGCGACGCGTGACCCCAGCTGAGCGGATACGCCGGCGGCCCGACGAGCACCATCGGCAGCACGCAACACCCCGCGAACACGACCAGGCCGGCCACCATCTCGACGTCGCCGGCCACGAACCCGAACCAGAGCACGGCCATGATCACAAGCACCGCGTAGCTCGACCCGGCCCCGCCGCTGTAGGCCTGCATGAGGGTCAGCGCCGGCAGCTGGCCGAACGCCGCGACGCAGAACACGACCCGCCGGCGGCGCGGTACGAGCGCCGCGACCATCGACGCGATGCACGCGATGACCGCGCCGACGTAGAACACCGGATGATGCATCGCTCGGTCGGTCTCGGTGGCGATAACGACGGGCAGGACGATGCCGACGATCGCGAAGGCGAGCAGCCGAGCCCGCCCGTAAGGGCGCAATGAACTGGAACTCATTCACGGTGGGAATCGGCCATTTGTCGAAAACCTTGAGCAGGAATTGTGAGGTTTGAAGCGCTTGTTACGAGATTTTTCAACTGGCTCGATAACCGACAGGACACCCGCAGCGCCCGGCGAAATCCGCCGGCGTGAGCACCGCGCGGCTTGAGGCCTTTTCCGACGGCGTGATCGCGGTCGCGATCACGCTGCTCGTGCTGAACATCGACCTGCCCTCGTTGTCCCCGGGCGAGACCCTCGCCCATGGCCTGGGGCGCCAGTGGCCGGTGTACGCCGCCTACGTGGTCTCCTTCCTGACCGTCGGAATCATCTGGATCAACCACCACGTGATGATCGGCCGCCTGCGCGAGACCGACCGGACGATCCTCTTCCTCAACCTCCTGCTGTTGATGAGCATCGCGGTGCTTCCGTTTGCCACCAAGCTGATGGCGGCTTATCTGCGGCATTCGAGCGGCCAGCACCTCGCGGCGGTGATCTACAGCGGCTCGCTCTTCGTCATGGGCCTCCTGTTCGCGTTGCTCAACGCCCACATCCTGCTCGCCAAGCACACGATGCTCAGGCGACAGATGCCGCTCGCGCGTCGCCGACAGATCCTCTTACGCAGCGTCGGCGGCGTCGTCCCGTATGCGATCGCTACCGCCTTGGCACCCGTGTCGCCGTACGCGACGCTCGCCATCTGCGCCTCGCTCGCGGTCTTCTATGCCTTGCCGATCGGGAGCGGGGGCGCCGGGGCGATCTAAGCCACCCACCACTCCCCGAGGACGCGCCGCCAGTTGTCCCAGGCGATCCGCGACACCTCGCGTTCATCGAACCCGGCACCGCGGAGCGCGTCGAGCAGCCGCGGCGTTCCCGCCACGTCGCCCAGCGCGGCGGGGATCGTGGCCCCGTCATAGTCCGAACCGAGCGCGACGTGCTCCACCCCGATCCGGTCGGCCACGTAGCGCGCGTGCTGCGCGATCAGCTCAATCGGCGTGTCCGGATCGTCGGCGAAGTCGCGCCGCAGGAACGGACACGCGAACACGATCCCGACCAGTCCACCCGACTCCCCCACCGCGTCGAGCTGGCGGTCGGTCAGGTTGCGCGAGGTCGGGCAGAGGGCGTGCACGCCGGAATGCGAAGCCACGATCGGGCCGGCCTCGAGACTCGCCACGTCCCAGAAGCCGGCCTCGTTGAGGTGACTGAGGTCGACGACGATCCCGAGCTCGGCGCACCGGCGCACGAGGGCGCGCCCGGCGTCGGTCAAGCCGGGCCCGGTGTCCGGCGTCGAGGGGGAGATGAACGGCACGCCGTGGCCGAAGGCGTTCGAGCGGCTCCACACGAGGCCGATCGAGCGCAGTCCCCCCGCGTACCACAGCTCGAGCGCCTCAAGCTCCGGGTCGATCGCCTCGGCGCCCTCGATGTGGAGCACGGCCACGGGTGGCCCGTCGTCGTCGTGGGCCCGATCGAGATCGGACGCCTCGCGAGCGACGCGCATCGCGCCCGAGCGCTCGAGCGCGAGCAAACGGCCCGCCGCCTCGGTGGCTCGCCCCGCCGCGACGTCGTGCTCGACGGGCGGTGCCGGCTCGAACTCGACCACTCCGTCGTCGCGCTCGACCCGGTTCTCTCTCGCGCGCGCGCTCGACTCGACGAACACGGCGAAGATCCCTCCCCGCACGCCGCCGGCGCGCATCCGGGGAACGTCGAGATGGCCGCCGTCCCGGCCCTCGGCGAGGCCGGCGTAATCGTCCTTGGTCAGGGCATCGTTGTGCCCGTCGAACACGGGGGTCTGGGCGGGCACTTACTTACGTGCGGGTGTGGGGACGTCGACCGCCGGGAGGCCGTCGAGGCTGAGCGCGTTGTGCTCGCGCTGGTATTCGAGCAGCGCCTCGGGCCCGCCGACGCGCACCTTCTTGGCCGCCCACAACGCCATGTGCGGCCGGGCACCCTCATAGCTCATCAGGGGCACGCCGTATCCGCACGAGTCGGCCACGCGCTGGACGTCGACGACGACGATCGCGCGCCGGGCCTCGGGCGTCGCCGGCTCCGGGAACTCGCACCGTTCGGCGAGCTCGTCGAACTCGTTCGGCGCCGCCGTCGCGCGGCGCCGACCCTCTTCATATCCGGCCGCCGCGACGACGCGAGCGCGGCCGTGGAGCCGCAGGATCCGGGGCGGCCCCTCGAAGGCGCAGAACATGATCACGATCCGGCCGTTCTCACGCACGTGCGCGATCGTCTCGGCGCCGCTCCCGATGAAGTCGAGATACGCCACCGTGTTGGGATCGAGCACGCGGAGCGTGTCGATCGGGCCCTTGGGCGAGACGTTCACGTGGCCGTCCTCGTCGAGCGGAGCGCTGCCCACGAAGAACATGGGCTGGGCGGCGATCCACTGCTCCAGCCTTTCGTCGATGGCGTCGAAGATCTTCCCCACGACTCAAACCTTACGGGACGGTAGGCTCAAAACCGCCGTGGCCGCGACCGCCCGCACCTCGATCGAGCGCGACTTGAGCGCTCTGCTCACCACCGACGGGGTCCTTCCGGGGGCCACCCGCGCGTATCTGAGCGACGCCACCGAGAGCCGAAATTTGCGCGGCCGGGCCGACGCGGTGGCCCTCCCCGCCAACGCGGAGCAGGTCGCCCAGACCGTCGCCTGGTGCTACGAGCACGACGTCCCGATCATCCCCCGGGGCGGCGGGACGGGCTTCACCGGTGGCGCGGTCCCGCTCGACGGAGGCGTGGTCCTCAGCCTCGAGCGGCTGACGAAGGTCCGGCATCTCGATCCCGGCCTGTGGCGGGCCGCGATCGAGGCGGGGGCGATCACCGCCGACGTCAGACGTCGCGCGCGCGAGAACGGGCTGTTCTATCCCCCCGATCCCGGTTCGGCCGAACAGTCCCAGCTCGGCGGCAACATCGCCACCAACGCCGGCGGTCCACACGCGTTCAAGTACGGGGTGACCGGCGCCTGGGTCACCGGCCTCGAGTTCGTCCTGGCTCCCGGCGAACTGGTCAGGGTCGGGGGCCCGATTCGCAAGGACGTCGCCGGCTACGACCTGAAGTCGCTCATGATCGGCTCCGAGGGCACCCTCGGCGTCGTCACCGCCGCCTGGATCAAGCTGATCCCCGCGCCCGAGGCGTCTTTGCCGCTGGCCGCGCTCTACGCGGACGCGGCCGCCGGCTGCGCCGCGATCGAATATGTGCTCGGCAGCGGCATCGTGCCCGCCGCCATCGAGTACCTGGACGAGGGCGCGATCGCCGCCACCCGGGGCGCGTTCCCGATCGAGCTCCCCGAAGACGCCCGGTTCATGGTCATCGCCGACGCGGACGGCAGCACCGAGGAGGCCAAGCGGATCCACGCCGAGCTGGCCGAGGTCATGGGCGAGCAGGCGGCTCTGATCCACGCCCCGACCGACTCGCGTGAGATCGCGGCGCTGTGGCGCTGGCGGGACGGCGCGTCGATCGCGGTGACGGCCCAGCGTGGAGGCAAGGTGAGCGAGGACATCGTGGTCCCCGTCGACCACCTCCAACAGGCGATTGAGCAGACCGTCGAGATCGGACGCCGGCATGACCTGCCCGCGTGCAGCTGGGGCCACGCCGGCGACGGCAACCTCCACTCGACGTTCATGATCGATCTCGAGGACCCGGACGAGCTCGAGCGCGCCGAGCGCGCGGCCGAGGAACTGTTCGAGCTCGCGGTGGCGCTCGGTGGCTCGGTCTCCGGCGAGCACGGGATCGGGCTGGTCAAGAACGGTCAGCTGGCCCGGCAGTGGGCGCCACCGGCGATCGCCATGCACGAGGCGATCAAGCGCGCCTTCGACCCCAAGGGCCTGCTCAACCCCGGCAAGAAGCTCGCGCGGCCGTAATCACACGGCGAGCGGCCGGAGGATGGCCCACGCACGGCCGGACGACGGTCTACGCACGGCCCCGGCGCGTTAAGCCTCCAGAAAACCCGGCCGATTCAGACCAGGTTATGTCGATCGAGCACAGCCTCGAAGAGCAGCAGCTGCTCGAGGACAGCTTCCAACGCGCCGGGTCCCGGGTGACCAGGCGCGAGTTCCTCTGGTCCATCGTTTCCGGCGGCGCCCTGCTCGCCGCGGTGGCGGCCCTCTTCGCAATCGACCCGCCGCACGCCTTCTCGATCCCCGCGGCCGTGGGCTGCCTGCTCGTCCTGGCGCTGGCCAGCCGGGTCAACTTCGATACCCCGCTCGGCTGCGCCACGCCCGTTCAGCTCGCGTTCGTGCCGCTCGTGTTCACGATTCCGGCTGCGGCCGTGCCGGTCGCCGTCGTCGCCGCCTTCCTCGTCGGGCGAGCGCCCGAGATCGTCCGGCGCGCCCTACCTCCCAGCCGGTTGCTCGTCCAGCCCTCCAATGCCTGGTTCGCGGTCGGCCCGGCCGCGGTGATCGCGCTCGCTCACGTCGACCCGTGGCGGGCGGACCCAGCTCTGCTCATCGCCGCGCTGGCCGCCCAGTTCGCCGCCGACTTCATCGTCTCGACGATGGCGTTCGCCTTCACGCGCCACGCCGCCCTATCCATGCTCCCCGGGGCGGGCTGGGTGTACGGGATCGACGCCGCGCTGACCGCGCCGGCGCTCCTCACCGCTCACAGCGTCCACCGAAACCCGATTGCGATGCTGGCCCTCGTGCCGTTGCTCGGTCTGCTCGCGGTGTTCGCCCACGAGCGGCGCAAGCGACTTGAGAGCACCATCGAGCTGAGCAATGCCTACCGCGGCACGGCGCTCGTACTGGGCGACGTCGTCGAGGCCGATGACGGCTATACCGGGGAGCACTGCAAGAGCGTCGTCGGACTGGCTCTCGACGTCGGCGGGCAGCTCGGGCTGAGCGCCGCGCGGATGCGCAACCTCGAGTTCGCCGCCCTGCTGCACGACGTCGGCAAGATCGCCATCCCCAAGGAGATCATCAACAAGCCCGGCAAGCTCGACCCCCACGAGTGGGAGATCATCAAGACCCACACGATCGAGGGGCAGAAGATGCTCGACCGCGTCGGGGGATTCATGCGCGACGTCGGCCAGATCGTCCGCGCCCACCATGAGCGCTGGGACGGCGGCGGCTACCCCGACGGGCTGGCCGGGCGAAAGATCCCGCTCGAGGCCCGGATCGTCGCCTGCTGCGACACGTGGAACGCGATGCGGACCGATCGCCCGTACCGCAGGGCGCTCGACCACCACGTCGCCGCGGCCGAGCTGACCGCCGTATCCGGAAGCCAGCTCGACCCGAACGTCGTCGGCTCGCTCTTGGAGATCGTGTCCGCCGAGGAGGGGCGCCAAGCGGCCGCCGCCGCGACCGATCGGTTCACCCTAGGTGCAGCCGGTGCGCCACCGCCGCGGCTTGGGTACGACTCCGCACACCAAGCTTGCTGAGAATCCGCGAGACGTGCACGCTGGCCGTCTTCTCGGCCATGTACAGAGCCGCGCCGATCTGGCGGTTGGTTGCCCCCTCGGCGACCAGTGCGAGCACCTGTCGCTCGCGGGCGGTGAGACCGAACGGGTCCTCGCCAGGCCCCGCGTCCGACCCCGTCGTCCCGTCGCCGGCCTCGTGAGCGTCGCCGGAACGGCCGGCCGGCGCAGCGCCCTCTTCGCCGGCATCACGGGCCAGGTCGAGCCGCGCCCGCTGCGCGAGCACCGTCAGCTCTTCGGTCAGCCACCGCGCACCGAGCCGGCGCGAGATCTCCAGCGCGGCCCGTGCGGTCTCGGAGGCTGCGCCGCGGTCGCCGGCCTCGATGTACGCCTCGGTCGCCCGCCACAGCGCCACCGCGCGCTGGAACGGCCGCGAGATCGCCTCCCACTCGCGGGCCGCCTTTAGCCACAACTTGGGGTCGCTGCGGCCGCGTGCGCGGGCGAGGTCCGCCGCGCCCGACGCGGACCACGCGCGCTCGACCGGACCGCCCTCCTCGGCCGCGGCGCGCAGGCGCTGCACGTGGATCCGGGCCCGGGCCAGAGCGTCGCGCTCGTCGGCTCGCTCGCGCAGGTCCCGGGCGCGCTGGGCCATGTCCGCCTCGACGCGCATCCCGGCCGCCGTCACCCGCGCGATCCGCATCACGTCGTCGGTGCAGAGCTCGATCCGGTCGAGTGCGTTGCCCACTGCGGCGCGAGCGCCGGTCAGGTCGCGCGAGCGCCGGCGCGACTCGGCGAGCAGCGTCCCGAACGCCCCGATGAACTGCGGCTCGGACGAGCTCGCCACGAGCGGCTCGATCTCCTCCAGGTACCCGGCGGCGCGCTCCTCGTCGCCGACGCCCAGGCACAGCTCGGCCTCCGAGAGACGCCGGAAGATCAACTGGCGACCGCTCGGATGGGTCGCGGACAGGTCCAGATACGACCGCGCCGCCTCCCAGTCGCCGATCTCGAACGACAGCTCGGCGCTCGTCACGGTCATCCAGTCGCGGATCCGGGTTCCAGGGCGCGCGGTCACTGCGAGACCGGCCTGAGCCGTCTTGAGCGCCTCGTCGGGCCGGCCAACCAGGTTGAGGGCTTCGGCCAGATTGGAGTACGCCGTGCCCAAGCCGTCGAGGTCCTCGTCCTCGTGGGCGATCTCGATCGCCCGGCGCATGCGCGCGATGCCCGACTCGACCTCGCCGAGGACGATCTGTGACATCGCGAGCGTGTTGAGCACCTCGCTCTCCGCCTGCCGATCGCCGGCCGCCAGCGCCGCGTCCAGGGCCACCTCCCCCTCCTTGAGTGCGTCGCGGTAGCGCCCTCGCAGATGCCGGATCCGGGCCAGCCAGGCCAACAGCGACGCCCGCTCTCGGGTCGGCTCGTCGTCGGGGAGCAGTTCGAGCGCGCGCTGCGCCGTGCTTACCGCCTCCAGCCCGCGGTTGAGTGTCCACTGGATCCGTGAGAGATCGTCGAGAAGCGCCGAGTAGCGGCGCGGATCCGCCTCCGGATCGAGCTCGCGGAGCGCCAGGTTGAGTAGCGTCTCGGCGCGGCCTCGGTCGCCCGCCACGCGCTGCGCGGCGGCGGCGAGCGTGAGCAGCTCGATGTGGTCGAGTGGGATCAATTCGTTCGCGCCCGGGACCCGCGGCCACAGGTCGAGCGCGCGTTCGGCCAGGTCGGCGGCGTCACCGTAGGCGTGCAGCTCGCGGGCGGCGAGCGCAGCCTGGACCGTGGCGCGCAGAGCGGCGGGCTGGTCGCCCGCGGTGGCGTAGTGGTAGGCGATCGACGAGCTCAGCTCGAGCCCCTGGTCGTCCTCGAGCGCGGCCCGAGCCTCGTAGGCGACGGCGAGGGAAAGGTGCAGCTCGCCTCGCTCGCCGGGCAGCAGATCGTCGTACATGGCCTCCCTGAGCAGGGCGTGGCGGAAGCCCAGCCGGCCGTCCTCGCCGGCCACCAGGACCTGCTCGGCCACCGCCTCGCGCAGGGCGGCGTTCAACGCGTCGGGCTCGATCCCCGTCACCTCGGCGATCAGCTCCTCGTCGAGCGCGCGCGCGGCGGAGATCGCCCGCGCCGCCGCCTGGGCGTTATCCGACAGACGCTCGATCCGCAGCATGAACGCGTCCCGCAGCGACTGTGGAGCGGCGCCGCGGCCGTCCAGCCCGGCGGCCAGAAGCTCCTCGGTGTAGAGCGGGTTGCCCTCGCTGCGCCCGTACAGACGGTCGACCAATTGCGCGCGCGGCGGCTCGCCGAGGATGTCGCACATCGCCTCGGCCATCTCGTCGCGATCGAACGGCTCGAGCTCGAGCCGGCGGACCTGATCGAGACGCTCGAGCTCGGCGAGCAGCGAACGCAACGGGTGACGGCGGTGCAGCTCGTCGGTCCGGTAGCTCAGCAGCAGCAACAGGCGCTCGCGCCGGAGGCTTCGGGCCAGGAAGTCAAGGAACATCCGCGTCGAGCGATCGGCCCAGTGCATGTCCTCGAGCGTGAGGACCACGACGCGCTCGGAGCTCAGGCAATCGAGCAGTTCGAGCACCGCCTCGAACAGCCTTACCTGCACCCCCGGGTCATTGCGATCGGCGATCGCCGGCTCCTCGTCGAGGCCGGGCAGCAGCGCGGCCAGCTGCGCCCGGCTGCCCCGGCCGAGCTCCTGGAGTGCGGGGGCCCGGCTGCGCACCAGCGGGCGCAGCGCGCCGATCAAGGGCGCGTAGGGAAGCTCTCCGTCGGCCTCCTCGACCGCCTCGCCTCGTAGGAACAGGACGTCGTCACGGTCGGCCAGGCGATTCTCGAGCTCCCTGACGAGTCGGGTCTTACCCACCCCCGACTCGCCGCCGAGCAGCGCCACGAACGGGCGCTGCTCGGTGGCCTCAAGCAGGGCGTGCTCCAGCTCCGCCAGCTCGGCCGCCCGGCCGACGAACCGGCTCGAAGTGACCCTCGCGCGCACGACC
>DATBYI010000642.1:0-5101 GCA_036513815.1 Solirubrobacteraceae bacterium | reverse complement strand
AGCGTGGTCATCAGCCGACGCATGCGGTCGAGGCCGAACCGCATCCCGAACAGCTCGCGGGAGAGGATGTAGCGCTCGGCTTCCTCGGGCGTCACAGCGCTTCGAGCTCCGCTCTGAGCCGTTCCAGCTTGTCGCGTTCGGCCTGGACCACCTCCGCCGGCGCCTTGTCGACGAAGCTCTGGTTGGCGAGCTTGCGCTCGGCCCGCTCGATCTCGGCTTCGAGCTTGGCCCGCTGCGCCGCCACCCGGCGCCCGGCCTCCTCCAGGTCGACGTCCTCGCTCGGCAGGATCTCGATCGCGCCGCCCGGGACCGGCACCGTCGCCACCGGGTCGCCGCCGTCCGCCGTGAACGACACCCGAGCCAGACGGGCGAGGTGCTCAGCCGTCTCCTCGTAGCCCTCGGCGGCGAGGCGCGCCGGCACGGTCGCCGCCGCCTTGACGCCGGCGAAGTCGCGCCAGCCGCGCAGCGCCTGCACGGCCTCGATCACCCGCCCGACGCTCGCCTCGGCCGCCTCGTCCACCGGCGCCGGGGCCGCCTGCGGAAGACCGGCCGCCAGCAGGCCCGAAGCGCCGGGCACGTAGCGATAGATCTCCTCGGTCACGAACGGGATCATCGGGTGGGCGACCGCCAGCGTCTGGGTCAGCACGTAGAGCAGCGTGGCCCCAAGCTCGCTCTCACCGGCGCGCAGACGCGGCTTGACCAGCTCGAGGTACCAGTCGCACAGCTCGCCGTAGACGAAGTCGTACAACCCAAGCGCGGCGTGGGCGAAGTCGTAGCCCTCGATCCGGCGGCTGATCTCGGCTCGTACGCGCTCGAGGCGCGAGAGGATCCACCGATCCTCGACCGCCGCCGGCGTGGGCGCCGCGCGGGTGGCCGAATCGACGCCGAGCAGGATCAGCCGCGCCGCGTTCCAGAGCTTGTTGGTCAGCTGCTGGCCCTGGGCGAGCCGCTCCTCGCTGAAGCGAACGTCCTGCGCCGAGGACATCACGTACAGCCCCCAGCGGACCGCGTCGGCGCCGTAGGCGGGGAAGTCTCCGCCTTCGTCGAACACCGGCGGCCTGGGGCCGCCCTCGATCAGCTCGATCGGATCGATGCCCGTTCCGAGCGACTTAGACATGCGACGGCCATCCGGAGCCTGGATGATCGAGTGGACGTACACGTCGGAGAACGGGATCTGGCCGCGAAACTCGATCCCCAGCATGATCATCCGCGCCACCCACAGGAAGATGATGTCGCGGGCGGTGACGAGCGCGTCGGTCGGGTAGAACGCGCGGAGCGCCGGCGTGTCGTCGGGCCAGCCAAGGGCGGCGAACGGGAACAGCCCCGAGCTGAACCAAGTGTCGAGCACGTCAGGGTCGCGCTCCCACCCCTCCCCCTCGGGCGCGGTCATCCCGACGTAGATCTCGTCCCCGCGATACCAGACCGGGATCCGGTGCCCCCACCACAGCTGGCGGGAGATCACCCAGGGACGGATGTTCTCCATCCAGTTCATGTAGACGCGGGTGTAGCTCTCGGGCCAGAAGCGGACCTGACCGCTGCGCACGACATCGATGGCGGGACGGACCAATTCGTCCATGCGCATGAACCACTGAAGCGAGATCAGCGGCTCGATCCGCTCGCCCGAGCGCTGCGAGAAGGGAACCTCGTGTGCGTAGGGCTCGGTACGCGCGAGCAGCCCCTCGTCGCGCAGCTCGGCGACGACCGCCTCGCGCGCCTGCTCGACGGTGAGGCCTCGGAACCGCTCGGGCGCCTCGTCGGTGATCCGGGCGTCCTCGCCGATCACGGTGATCTCGGGCAGGCCGTGGCGGCGCCCGATCTCGAAGTCGTTGGGGTCGTGACCGGGGGTGATCTTGAGCGCGCCGGTCCCGAAGTCGGGCTTGACGTAGTCGTCGGCGATGATCCTCAGCTTGCGCCCGACGAGGGGCAGGATCGCCTTCTCCCCGACGAGGCGGCGGTAGCGCTCGTCGTCGGGGTGCACGGCGATCGCCACGTCGGCCAGCATCGTCTCGGGGCGCACGGTCGCCACCGTCACCGAGCCCGACCCCTCGGCAAGCGGGTAGTCGATGTAGTAGAGCGTGTCGGTGGCCTCGCGGTCCTCGACCTCGAGGTCGGAGATCGCCGAACGCTCCCCCGGGTCCCAGTTGACCATGTAGCGGTCGCGGTAGATGTAGCCCTTTTCGTAGAGGGCGACGAACACGGTCTGGACCGCCCGCGCGTAGCCATCGTCGAGCGTGAAGCGCTCATCCTCGTAGTCGAGCGAGGCGCCCAGGCGCTTGAGCTGCTCGATGATCTGGCCCCCATAGTCGTCGCGCCAGCGCCACACGCGCTCGACGAACGCCTCGCGCCCGAGCTCCTCGCGACTGGAGCCCTCGGCGAGCACGGCGCGCTCGACCTGGATCTGGGTCGCGATGCCGGCGTGGTCGGTCCCGAGGATCCACTTGGTGCGCTGGCCGCGGATCCGGTGGTAGCGGATCAGGCAGTCCTGGATCGAGTTGTTGAGCGCGTGCCCCATGTGGAGCACGCCGGTCACGTTCGGGAGCGGGATCGCGATCGAGTAGTTCTCGCTCGGGTCGCCGCCAGGCTCGGGGTGGAACAGCCCGCTGGCCAGCCACTCCTCAGCGATGCGCGGCTCGACCTCGGACGGGTCGTAGCGGGTCTTGGCCTCGAGCTCGGACCGGTCAGTCATGGCAGCCGCTCAGTCTAGGGAGGCGCGTTCTGACCGGACGGGCCCGCAGGGCCCCACGGACGCCGCGCCGCAGGCGCGGCCCAAAAAACCTAGGCCGCTTCTTCCTCGGGGATCGGGACAGTCACGAGCGTGGGCGCCGTGCCCTTGTCGATCGTGTCCCGCGTTACTACGCACTTGCGTACGTCCCGGCGCGAGGGCAGCTCGAACTGGACCTCGAGCAGCACCTCCTCGATGATCGAACGCAGGCCGCGGGCGCCGGTCTCGCGCTCGAGCGCGCGGTCGGCGATCGAGTGCAGCGCCTCCTCGGCGAACACAAGCTCGATCCCGTCGAACTGGAAGAAGCGCTGGAACTGCTTGACGAGCGCGTTGCGCGGCTCGGTGAGGATCTGCATGAGCTCGTCGCGACTCAGCTGGTGGATCGCGCTCATCACCGGCAGGCGCCCGATGAACTCGGGGATCAGCCCGTACTGAATGAGGTCCTCGGGCAGGCAGTGCTCGAAGATCTCGCCGGTGTCGCGCTGCTCCTTGGACTGGATCGCGGCGCCGAACCCGACGCCCTGGTGCCCGATCCGCCGCTCGATCACCTTGTCGAGATTCGCGAACGCGCCGCCGCAGATGAAGAGCACGTTGGTGGTGTCGATCGAGAGGAACTCCTGGTGGGGGTGCTTGCGCCCGCCCTGGGGCGGCACGCTCGCCGTGGTTCCCTCGAGGATCTTGAGCAGCGCCTGCTGGACGCCCTCGCCCGACACGTCGCGGGTGATCGACGGGTTGTCGGCCTTGCGCGCGATCTTGTCGACCTCGTCGATGTAGATGATCCCCGTCTCGGCCTTCTTGACGTCGTAGTCGGCGGCCTGGATGAGCTTCAGGAGGATGTTCTCGACGTCCTCGCCGACGTAGCCCGCCTCGGTCAGCGCGGTCGCGTCGGCGATCGCGAACGGGACGTTGAGGATCTTGGCCAGCGTCTGGGCGAGCAGCGTCTTGCCGCAGCCGGTGGGCCCGAGAAGCAGGATGTTCGACTTCTGCAGCTCGATGTCGTTCTCATCGGACTGCATCATCTGCACGCGCTTGTAGTGGTTGTAGACGGCCACCGAGAGGCTCCGCTTGGCCTGCTCCTGGCCCACGACGTACTCGTTGAGGACGTCGTAGATCTCGCGCGGCTTGGGAAGGTTCTCGATGTCGAAGCTCGGCGGTGCGGTGAGCTCCTCGTCGATGATCTCGTTACAGAGATCGATGCATTCGTCGCAGATGTAGACACCTGGACCGGCGATCAGCTTCTTGACCTGCCGCTGCGACTTGCCGCAGAAGCTGCAGAGCAGCTGTTCGTTGGAATCGGTCGGACGTGCCATTTATTGCCCTCTCCCGGAGTTGCCTCGTTCCGCCTTATCCGAGCACTAAGGGTAGACCCTCAATGCTGCGAGATGACGCGGTCGATGATTCCGTATTCCTTGGCCTCCTCGGAGCTCATGAAGTAGTCACGTTCGGTGTCCGCCCGAACTTTCTCAAGGCTCTGGCCAGTGTGGTGGGCGATGATCTCGTCCAGACGGCGACGAACGTCGATGATCTCCCTGGCATGGATCTCGATGTCGGTCGCCTGGCCCTGGAAGGCCGAGGAGACCTGGTGGATGAGGATTTTGGCGTTGGGCAGCGCCATGCGCTTCCCATGGGCCCCTCCGGCGAGGAGCAGCGCACCCATCGACATCGCGATCCCGACGCAGATCGTCTGCACGTCGGGCTTGATGAACTGCATCGTGTCGTAGATCGCGAGGCCCGCGTACACGGAGCCGCCCGGCGAGTTGACGTAGAGCGAGATGTCCTTATCCGGATCCTCGGACTCGAGGTGGAGCAGCTGGGCGACGATCAGGTTTGCGATCTGGTCATCAACCGGGGTCCCCAGGAAGATGATGCGTTCGTTCAGTAGACGGCTGTAGATGTCGAACGCTCGCTCCCCACGGGAAGTCTGCTCAACGACCATCGGTACGAGTGGGCTCATGGTCCTCGCTTCTTATTCCTTCCGCGGGTGAATTCCTGCCGAATGTAGCAATCGGCCTACGTCGGCCGAACTCGTTAGGAACCCGGAGTCCAGAGCTGCTCGGAGGCCGATCCGGACTCCCCGCGCTGCTCGGGCGTCCACAGCTGCTCGCGCGCCTGCGCACGTTCGACGCTGATCGGCTTGGCCTGCTCGACCAGCAGCTCGAGGGCCTGGCGGTTGGCCAGCTCGTTGCGAACCCTGGCCAGGCGGCCGCTCGAGTCCATCTGCTTGAACAGCTTTTGCGGCGTGGTCTTGTTGCGCTCGGCGCTGGACGCCAACGCCTCCAGCACCTGCTCGTCGGTCGGCTCGATCTGCTCCGCGTCGACGACTGCGGCGAGCACCGCTTCGCGCTTGAGCGTCTGTTCTGACTCGGGCTCCGCCTGATG
>DATBYI010000641.1:0-6641 GCA_036513815.1 Solirubrobacteraceae bacterium | reverse complement strand
AAGCGGCTGAAGGGACTCGAACCCTCGACCTTCTGCATGGCAAGCAGACGCTCTAGCCAACTGAGCTACAGCCGCGTAGTCAGGAACGGGAAATTCTAGCGGCGGGCGGGTGGGGTCGGGGGCCGCCCGGGGCTGCTAGGGCGCGCCGGCGAAGCGGACGTCGTCGGGGTTGATGAGGTCGGGCACCGTCCAGCCGTCGAGGTCGTACTCGCTCATGCACTGCTCGGCGAAGCCCTTGTAGAGGTCGGTCTGACCGCTTCCCATGGCGGCGAACAGGACTTCCATGCGGATGTTCTCGTTGTTACCGCTGTAGTTGCGCTCGTACAGCTCGTGGCGGCCGCCGAACTCGCTGCCGGTCGCGTCCCAGAGGAGCTTCATCAGCTTCACGCGCTCGACCGCGTCGATCCCGTTCGAGCCGCGGACGTAGCGCTCGAGGTACTTGCGGATGTCGGGGTTCTTGAAGTCGCGCGCGTTGGAGTTGATGTAGATCAGGCCACTCGCCACCGTCTGCTCGATGATCTCCTTCACGCGCGGGTACCCGATCGTGGAGAAAAGGCGGTAGGCCATCGCGTAGTCCATGTTGGGCAGGAGCGCGCCCTCCTTCCAGGGCTGGGGCTCGCGGGCCATCGCGCTGGCCAGGCCCCACAGGAGGTTGCGCCAGGCAAGCACCTCGCCGACCTGGGCCTGGACGCCCCGGAAGTCCTTGGTCCCCGTCGCCTCGACCGCTTTCAGCAGCAGGCCGCCGATGAAGTCGAGCTTGACGGCGAGGCGGATGCAGCCGTGGAAGCAGAAGCGGGGGATGAAACCGGTCTGGGGAAAGAAGTTGTTGGCCTTCTCGGTGTCGCCGTAGACGAAGACGTTTTCCCACGGGACGAGCACCTGGTCGAAGATGAAGATCGCGTCGTTCTCGTCGAGCCGGCTCGAAAGCGGGTAGTCGAACGGGCTGCCCATCACCTCGGCCGCCATCTCGTAGGACGGACGGCAGATCAGTTTCACTCCCGGCGTGTCCATCGACACGGCGCAGACGATCGCGTATTCCTTCTTCTGGATCGGGATCGGGCCGTAGTGGGCGATGAAGTTGTAGTGCGTCAGCGCCGACCCGGTGGCGACCACCTTCGCGCCGCTGACCACGATGCCGTCGTCTCGCTCGGCTTCGACGTGCATGAACACGTCGCCGACCTCCTCGGGGGGGCGATTGCGGTCGACCGGCGGATGGATGATCGCGTGATTCCAGTACAGGACGCGTTCCTGGGCCTCGCGGTACCAGCGCCGGGCATTGTCCTGGTACGGGTCGTAGAAGTCGGCGTTCGCGCCGAGCGTGGCGAGAAACGCCGCCTTGTAGTCCGGACTTCGCCCCAGCCACCCGTACCCGATGCGCGCCCACTCAGCGATGGCCTCGAGGTCGCCGACGCAATCCTCGACGGTGCGCGGGTAGCGGAAGAACCTGTGAGTGACCCCGTCAGAGCCGGTGTCGGTGGGGGTGGTGATGAGATCGCGCCGGGCGTCGTCGTGAAGCGCGTCGTAGAGTCGCGCGATCGAGCGCGCGGTGTTCCGGAATGCCGGGTGCGTGGTGACGTCCTGGACCCGCTCGCCATACACGTAGACCTCGCGGCGGTCGCGGAGGCTCTCGAGATATTCGGCGCCGGTGAACGGTCGGGTAGTCCGGGTGCTGCTGTCGGCCATGTGTCCGCGGCTCCTCGGATTGGCGTTTCTGCCAGACCGATCCTTCCACCGCGGCGCTCGGCGATCAAGAAGGCGCCGGTCTCCGACCTCAGGGCCTCGCCGGTGCGGCCGCGCGCGCTTCGATCGCTTCGACCAGCTCGTGCACGATCGAGTCGAGCTCCTGCTCGGTCTCCCTCTCGACCAGCTTGCCCGCGTCGTCGAACTGCTCCTCGGCGTGTGGGAGCGGCAGCTCTCGATCGAGGACTCGCGCGCCGATCGCACCGAGCACCTTGCGCGTCTCGGCCTGCGCCCAGACGGCACCGAACATGCTCGTGGAGGCGCCGATGACCGCAACCGGCTTGTTGCGCAGCGGGCTCTCGATCAGAGGCCGCGACAGCCAGTCGAGCGCGTTCTTGAGCACGCCGGGTATCGAGCTGTTGTATTCGGGGGTCGAGATCAGCACGCCGTCGACCTCGGCGATCGCATCCCAGAGGCGGTCGACCGACTCCGGACGGTCAGCCACCCGGTCCTCGTTGAAGGCGGGAATCTCCTCGAGGTGGTCGTAGACGGTCACGGTCACCCCGGGCGGCAGCAGATCCGCTGCCGCCCGAAGGAGCGCCGTGTTGTACGAGCCCTGGCGCAGAGATCCCGAGATGGCCAGGATGTGCATCGTTCTAGGAGACCTTGTGGAACTCGAGCTCGACGGTCAGGGTGACCTCGTTGGACAGCGCCTTGCCGCCCTTGGGCAGGTCGGCGTTCCAGTTCAGGCCGAACTCGGTGCGGTCAATCTTGGTCTCGAGGGTGAAGCCGAGGCGGGTATTGCCCATCGGATCGTCGACCGGCCCCTCGATCGAGCCGCTGGCGTGGATCGGCCGGGTGGTGCCCTTGAGCTCGAGCTCGCCGTCGAGCTCGACGTGGTCGCCCTGGATGTCGATGCTCGTCGAGCGGAACTTGATCTCCGGATACTGCTCGGCGTCGAAGAAGTCGGGGGACAGGAGGTGCGGATAGAGGTTCTCGTCCTTGACGCTGATCGAAGCGACCTTGGCCGAGCCGCTCAGGACGCCGCCCTCGAGGCTGGCGTCGAGCTCACCGAATCGGCCGCGGAACTTAGCGACGACGTACTTGACGGAGAACTCGGCGGAGGAATGGACGGGGGCGAACCGCCATTGTCCAGCGAGTCGCTCGCTCGCGGTGGTTACTGACATTGGGGGAATCTCCTTCCGGCAGTTGCGCTCGGCTCGGACGGCCGAACTTGCTGTTTGCGCGCACAACTATAGCAACAAAAACGGACCGTGGTCCGTTTCGTCATCTATGATCGAACCACAGTGTGCGAATTACCCGTCATCCAGCCGCAGGTCTCAGCGCGCGCCGACGCCATCCGTAACCGGGCGCGGATTCTCGCCGCCGCCGAGCGGCTGTTCGCCGAACGCGGGGCGCAGGCGACGACGATGGAGGCGATAGCCAGCGCAGCCGGCGTGGGGAAGGGGACGTTGTTTCGCCGTTTCGGCGACCGCGCTTCGCTGGTGTTCGCCCTGCTCGACCAGACCGAACAAGACTTCCAGGAGGCCATCTTGCGTGGCCCGCCGCCGCTCGGTCCGGGAGCGCCGCCGGCCGCCCGGCTGATCGCGTTCGGCGAGGCAATGCTCGACCGCCTCGAGCGCGACGGCGACCTCCTGCTCGAGACCGAGGCTCACGTCGGAGCGTGGCAGCGATCCCAGCCGTATGGCGCGCTGTGGGTCCACGTCCGCATGCTGCTCGAGGAGGCGTTGCCGGGGGCCGACGCCGAATACCTGGCCGACGTCCTCCTGGCGGCGCTCTCGCCCGGAGCGTTTCACCACCAGCGGCGCGTTCGCGGTCTGGCACTCGAGCGGCTCAAGGTCGGCTTCACGGACTTGATGGCTCGCCTGTTGGACTAGGCGGTCGGGTCCAGGCAGCTATTCGGGAGGCTTGAAGCAGTTATTCGGGCGGCTCGAAGACGTCCGGCCGCGACCCGTGACGCTTTCGCGCGTTCAGGAACGGCCGGTCGGGTCCTCGCCGGGCGTCGACCCGAGCTCGTCTCCCTGAGTGGAGTCTTCGTAGGGCTCCTCGCCCACCTCGTCGCCCTGGGTGGGGTCCTCATAGGATTCCTCGCCGACTTCGATGCCCTGAGTCGGATCCGCCGTCGGATCAACAGCTCCCGTCCCGGTGGGGTCCTCGCCGGCGCCACCGGCGCCCTGGGTGGGATCTTCGCTGAATGACATCTTGCCTCCTCGTGGCCGTTGGGCAGCTACGCGGCGGTTTATCACCGACCCGGCGTGTTGGCAACACTCGGCGCTGACATTCCTCAGCGTCCGGCCGCTTGGCCACCGTCTATGTGCAGCACCTCGCCGGTGACGAACGTGGCTCGCTCCAGGTACAGGATCCCGCCCACGACGTCGGCGACATCGCCGACGTGGCCGAGCGGTTGGAGGCTGCCCAGCCCATCGTAGGACGCTGGGTCGTGCAGGGGAGTCTGGATGACCCCGAGCGACACCGCGTTCGCCCGCACGCCACGCGCCGCGTATTCAATCGCCAGCGAGCGGGTCGCGGCGACCAGGCCGCCCTTGGTGAGCGATGCCAGCGCCGACGGCCTCGAGCTGTCGGCGTTATCGACGAGGCTCGTACTGATGTTGACGATATGGCCGCTGCCCTGGTCGACCATCGTCGGAAGCACGCGCTGGGTCATGTGAAAGAACCCGGCCAGGTTGACGGTGGTGATGGCGGTGTAGTCCTCGAGCGTGTAATCGGTGAACGGTTTGCCGATGTAGATGCCGGCGTTGTTGACCAGGCTGTCGATGCGTCCGAAATGCTCGAGCGCGGCCCCGATCACGCGCTGGGCGGTCTCGGGTTCGGTGATGTCACCCGCCACGGTGACGATGCCGGAGTCCTCGGCGGACGACATCGACAGCGCCGTTCCGACGACGGCATAACCGGCGTCGCGGAACGCGGACACGAGGCCCGCGCCGATGCCCTGCGACGCGCCGGTGATGATGGCCACCCTGGTGCTCATGACACGGTGTTCCCCTCTGATCTCGACGAACGATGGGCGTAACCATCGCGCAAACGTTGCGCTCGCGACCTAAGGGGCCTAAGTTGGCGTCCGACCACACGTCTTACGAGAGGAGATCCTGCATGGGCACGGCGCAGTCGGGCGACCTCGGGTTCGAGGCGGACATCAAGCCGCTGTTTCGCGAGAAGGATCGAGACGCGATGCGAAAGGCATTTGACCTGTGGTCCTACTCGGATGTGGCGGCCCACGCCGACGCGATCGGGGGGCAGCTCAGCGCCGGCACCATGCCGTGCGATGGTGCTTGGCCCGAGGACCGGGTCACGTTGTTCCAGCGCTGGGTGGACGAGGGGAAGGCGCAGTAACCACCTCCCCGAGCTCGCGGCTCATCCCTGTGAATCGGTGACCGCCAGGCCGGGATAGATCCCGGACCCGGAGATCGCGACGTAGCCGGCGGCGAACAGGCCGGTGGTCACGGAGATCAGCCTGTGGGGCGGGGCCGCCTCCTGCACCGCGTAGGTCGAGCCGGAAATCGTGAGGAGGGCCGTGACCGGCACTGAGAGAACGTTCGTCGCCTTCGCCTCGGAGAAGTTGACCGACACCGCTGCCTGATCCAGCCCGGCGCCACTGACCGGCTGCGTCAGCGCGATCGTCACCGGGACGGTGGCACTCGAGCCCGAGCCGCCGGTATTGCCGTTGCTCCCGCCGCCGCCGTTGCTTGCGCTGCCTGCGGTATTTGAGTCGTTGCCGCTCGAGCTGGTTGCAACGGAGCTGACCGCGGTGATCCTGCCGCTGACCGTGTTGCCGTTTGGCATCTCGACGGTCACCGGCTCGCCTACGACCGCCTCGCTCTGAGCGCTCGCCGCTAGGTCGACGGTGACGATCAGGTGGTCGGAGCTGGTCTGCATGATCGCGGTCGCGTCCCCCGCGCCCGGGCTCGAGTTATTAGAGTTCGAGCTCGACGACTTCTTGCTCGAACTTGAGCCGGACGACTTGGTACTCGAACTCGAACCGGACGACTTGGCGGTCGAGGCACCCGAGCCGCCGTTGTGCTGGCCACTCCGCAGCTGGGCGGTCTCCGCCCTGAGTAGAGCCAGCAGGGCCCGCAGCTGCTGTTCTTGCGACGGAGGCCCTGGATGGTGCTTGTGCTTGTGCTTGTGGCCATGGCCGCCCTTGCGTGTCTGGCCCGGCGTGGAGGTGCGTGTCGTGCGGGTCAGGCTGACGAAGTCGGCCTGTGAGGACGGATCGGTCAGGCTCACGCCGCTCCCGACCGTGCTCTCGACGGCCGAGACGAGCTGCGGCCCGGGGAGGAAGACGACCGTGCCGAGCTTGAGCTCGCCGGTCTGCGTCTGGTCCCAGGTCGCCTGGAGCGCCTCCACGCCGGAGGTCGTGGCCGCGTGCCATTCGTCGTCGACGACGATCCCGTCCGGGTCGTAGCCGAGCGCTACGAGCTCGGTGTTCAGCTCGAGGACGTCGGGTCCCGCTCCGTCCGCGGACTTCAGGTCGCGGTAGGCCGGGGTGGAGCCGTTCAGCAGCAGCACCGGCTGGTTGTCGACTCGGTAGAGGGCATAGCCGGGCTTGATTAGCTGGCCGACGGCGGGCAGCCACGTGATCGTCCCCGCAAGCCGGTTGTACACCGTGTGTGAGCCCGCATAGCTGAGCGTCCCCGACTCAGTGTCGGTCTCGATCAGATCGCGGCGCTGCACGGTCGCGGCGCCGGTCGCGCTGATTGCCGTCCCCGCGACGTTGCGCGACGGCGAGCGGTTGCCGAGGACGATCGCCACCACCGCGGCCGCCCCGAGAAGCAGCGCAACTGCGAGCACCAACCGTCGCCCGCGAGGAACTCCGGAGCTGCCGCCGGCGTCGCCCGCCTCGACCCCCGCTCCCATCAGTGCGGAAGGCCGAGGGGCGGTGCGCCGCACGCGGCCAACGCCTGTCGGTACGCCGGCGCCTG
>DATBYI010000640.1:0-8131 GCA_036513815.1 Solirubrobacteraceae bacterium | reverse complement strand
CTCGTGGATGCGATTGGCGGCGATGTTCCAATCGCCCATGGCGTTCTCGAAGGCGCTGTTGGCAGATCCCTTCCACTCCCCCTGGACGTTGGTCGCGGTGGCGCGGAGCTGGCCAATCAGCTCCTCGATCTGACCGGAGATCATCTGGATCTGGCGGCCTGCCGCCTGTACTGAATCTGGGACGACCTGGATGAACGACACGAACTACCTCCTGTGGTGACTTGGCAGTGTCGGCGGCGCCGGTGGGCGGCGCCTCAGTGGTCTCTTTCGAGCGGTCACGGTGTTGACGAGCCCAGCGGGCACTGGACCGCCCGCTCCTTGCGGGGATGGTGCGCCTTGCCCTGCCAGCAACTGGCGGCCGCCTGGCTCGTCGCGAGCGCGCTGCGAGCTGCCGCAAGCTGGTCGGATTCCTGCCGAAGGCTCGCCTGGAGCCGGTTGATCGTTCCCCGCGCGGCGCTCGTCGACCGGTTGGCCGCGGAGGCCGAGGCCGAGGACGCCGAATGGGCAGGCTGGGACCGCGACGCGGCGCGCGCGGCACCGCCCGAGCCGGTCGAGGCGACGAGCACCCCGATCAGCACCAACCCGATCGCGAGCACGACGACCGCCACGGTGGCCCGGGGCCACTCCCGGAGGCGCCGCGCGATCACCGGCACCACGCCTTCGCGAGCTGGTACGTGAGGTCCTTGACCGCGATCCGGGTCGGCTGCTCGAGCTCGCTGATGTCGAGCAGCCCGGCGTCGAGCTGCCGGACGAGGGCGTCGTCGCGGGGGATCGCGGCGTAGCGCCGCGTCTTTCCGTTCTTCTCGGCGACCTTGATCACGCGCTGCACCGCCTGGTCGGGACGGCGAGGCACCATGTTGAGCGCGAGCGTGATGGGCACATCGGGACGGCGCTCGCTCAGGTAGGAGAGCATCCTTCCCGCCCGGCGCAGACTGCCTCGCGTCGGCGTCGCGATCGCGACGATCTCGTCGGCGCAGCCGAACGCCCAGCGCGGAATCGTTCCGCGCAGGCCGATCCCTGGCGATAGGTCCAGCAGGATCACCGGGAAGAAGCGCCGGAGCAGCTCGATCAGCGTCTGCATGTCCGAGGCATCGATCTCCTCGATGTCGTTCGGGTCGGTCGGCCCGGCCAACAGCTGCGCCCCACCCGGCAGCGAGAGTAGGTAAGGGGCCAGGTCGCCGGGCGAGTTGATGCGATCGCGATTGGCGAGCACGTCGGTGATCGTCGCGCCGCGCCGACCGTGTTCCGGCGTCGAGTCCGCCGCGGTCCCCCACTCGAGGTCCGAGTCGACGACGAGCACGCCGCAACGCAGCGAGTCGGCCAGTGTGTCGGCCAGGGCGAGCGTCAACGTCGTCTTGCCGACGCCGCCCTTGATCGAACCGAGCGCGACGGTCACGCCGTGGGCGAGACCGCGGATCCGCAGCTGCTGGAGGTCGTGGGTGAGCTTCTCTTCGCGCTTGGCCGGCGGGCTCGTGAGAAGGTTCCGCGTCCGCTCCACGAAGCGCGTCCACGGCGTGTCGCGTACCTCGCGCCCATCGATGATCCGGTAGATGTCGCCCGGTAAGAGCTCGGTGCTCAGCGGGTCCTCGTCGTCCGTCTGTGCGACGTCCTGTGGGACGCGCGACTCTGGCTCCTCCGGGGCTGGAGGCGGTGTCGGCGGTGGCGCGGGAGCGTCGCTCAACGCCTCCCGTAGATCCATCCGCATGTCGCTGGCCCCGACGCGGTTGTTGCCGGTCTCTAGATCAAGATCCCGTGCCATGTCTGCCCTCTCATCAGCTGTTGCCTACGGCGCCGACTTAAGTGCTCAAGCGGCACCTATACCTACCCCAACCTGACGGGGACGCAAACGACCAGATGCCGGTCAGCCAACCGGTGAGCTGGCGAGCTCCGGCCATGCGGCCGCGAGCGCTCCGGCCAGCTCGAGCGTCGCGCGGTACAGCGGCTGGGGCGCCGAATTCCAGTCGAGCTCGCCCCGGAGGGCCAGCTCGGCGACGGGATCCTCGGGGATGCCGATCAGGCCGCTCGCGCGCGGGAACAGCGCGTCGAGCCGGAGCAGATCGTCGCTCCCCTGTTTGCCGCGGCGCAGCCGATTGCACACGATCGTGATCGGGGGACCGGCTCGCTCGAGCAGCCTGAGCGCCTCGACGACGAGGGTCGCGGTCGCTCCCGAGGCATCCGTGACGACGACGAGCTGGTCGCAGGCGAGGATCGCCGCCTGGACCCCGGGTTGGCCGAGTCCGGTGCCGCAGTCGACCACGAGCAGCGAGGCGAGCCGCTGGAGGTTGCCGATCACCCGGGCGTACTTGGGCCGGTCCGCGCGCGCCATCGCCGCCGGTTCCCTCGGCGAGGGCACGATCCGCAGCCCGCCGGGCAGGGCCCACAGCGTCCGGTCGAGCTCGGCGAACGACACCGCCCCCTGCGCGAGGGCGTCGAACACCTCGTTGTCGCGCGACTGCGACAGCTTGGCGCCTGCCCCGGCCGGCGCCACGAGGCCGAGTGACCCGTAGTCGCTGTCGGCGTCGAGCGCGAGCACGAGATCGGACCGCAGCGAACAGAGCAACTCGCCGAGCAGGATCGACACGGTCGTCTTGCCGACGCCGCCCTTGGGCGAGAGCACGCCGATCGTGACGCAGCGACCGAGGCCGGGCGCGCCCACGGCCTGCTCGAGCGCGTCCCTGCCGTCCGGGGGACCGGAGCGGTCGCCGAGCTGCGGCATCAAGCGCCCGCGCGTCGCGTCGGGGGCCGTCTGGCTCTCGAGCAGCGCGCGCGTGCGCTTGAGCGGAGATCCAGCCGGCGCCGAGGAGGGGGACGGCGCGACGTGCTCGGCCGGCGCCTCGACCTCGCGGCGCAGAACCAGCACGGCGCCGTCGAGCACGCCGGATTGCTCGAGCGTCGAATCGCGCTCGATCGGCTGTTTGCCCATCAACGCGATGCCCCAGCCCGCCTGCTCGCGCGCCGTGTCGGGGACCCCGCCCGCCACGAGCAGCCGCGGCAGGAGCGCGTGGACCGCCGAGTCGGCATCGACCACGAGGTCGGTCGTGCGCTCTGGACCGATCAACGTGATCAGGACGGTTCGCATACCGGCATGATGCCCGGTGACGGGCGGTCAGGAGCTGTCAGTTGCGCGCGGCGCCCAGACCGTGCATCCGGTCCCGCAACTCCGGCGGGTTCTCGATGATCTGCGAGAACCGGACGACGGTGACAGTGTCTTCCATCGACACCTTCCGGCCGTAGATCTGCTCGAGGAAGTGGATCATCTCGTCCACCCGGCGGAACTCCGGGTTGTCGTGTTCGATGTCGCGTGGAGAGAGGTCGCGCACTCGCTTGACCTCCACCTGATCGATCACGGCGTTGAAGATCTTCTCCCGCGGTGAGTGCTGGTAGCCGATCGTGACCAGCACGCAGTCGTTCTTGCGGTACTTGTGCGACTTGTCGCCGAGGCGAATGGTGGCCGTCTTACGGCCCCGGCGAAGCTGGTCGGCGAACACCGACGAATAGAAGTTGAGGACTCGCACGGGCGCAGCCTACCGATCCGGAGACAAACGCGATATGGCGCGTCGCACGATCTCGCGCTCGCCGGGGTAAGTGAGCTCCTCGGCGGCCTGCTCGAGCGGCATCCAGCGGGCCACCTCGATCTCGTGGTCGTGGTCCTCGAGGCTTCCCGACCGGTACTCGAACAGGTAGAAGGCCACCCGCTTGGCGCGCCGGCGACCGCGCCGCTCGTAGGTGTACTCGACGTCACCCAGCTTCTCGATCAGCTCTGCCTTCACCCCGGTCTCCTCGGCCACCTCGCGGACCGCCGCGGCCTCATCGTTCTCGCCCTGGTCGAGGTGCCCCTTGGGCAGCGCCAGCACGCGCCGGCGATTGGCGTCACGCTTGACCGGCACCACCACGATCACGTCCTGCTCATGAACCACGGCGCCTCCGGCCGAGAGCTCAATCGTCCCTTCCGGGTCAGTAGACGTATCGCTCGAGTGCCTCTTGATCATGAACGGTGAGCCTTCCCCGTCCCTGGGTAATTATTCCTGCGCGCTCGAGCACCGCGAGGAAGCGGCTGGCCGACTCGCGCGAGGAACCAGCCAGCTGGGCGAGCTCCACCTGGGTCGCGGTGATCACCACGTCACCCTCCCTTTCGCGGGCCGCCGCCACGAGCTGCGATAGCGCAGCGGCAACGCGGCTTTGAACGGTCTGGAACGACTGCCGGGCCAGGCGCTCGTTCGTGTCTCGGAGCCGCTGGCCGAGCGCCGCGATCAGCTTCACCGATATGTCGGGGTACTCGCGCAGCAGCCGATGCATGTCGGCGCTGAGAATGGCGATCGCCTCGGTTCCCTCCGTCGTCTCCACCGTCGCCGAGCGCCGCTCTCCATCGAGCATCGCCATCTCGCCGAAGATGTCGCCAGGCTCGAAGTGCGCCAGCGTGATCGAGCGACCGTCCGGATGCTCGCGGATCGCCCGGGCCCGCCCCGAGCGCACGATGTAACAGGTACTCCCCTCGTCGCCCTCCTTGAACACCACCTCGCCCGCCTCGAAGCGGCGCGGCATGGCGACGAGCGCCACGCGCTGGAGCTCATCGAACGAGAGCGTGGAGAAAACCGGCACGCGCCTGAGCAGCGCGATCGTTTCCTCGCTGCTGTCAGACATGGACCCCCATGATTACCACACGGGGGGTGGCGGCGGCGGTAGCAGCGCGCTGATTGGGATGGTCGGCGGCGCCTGACGGCGGCGCCTCAGACCGAGTCGAGCGCCTGCTCGCGCCGGCGGCGCCTGACCGCGGACCCCACCCACCAGAGCAGCGCCACGACCAGAGCAACCGGGACGAGCGCGGCGAGCGCGATCAGACCGCCGGCGGCCGCCACCGTCAGCACTCGGCCGGCGTCGTGGGCGGCGCGCCCGATCCCGAAACCGCCGCTGCGGTGCGCCACCGGTACCGGTGGCGTGCTCGCGTTGATCTGGACGTTGACTTGGCTGAAGTTCACTTGGTTGTTGAGCCGGGCGAGCGTCGCCTCGTCGCTCGAGATCGACGCGTCGACATCGTGGATCTGCGCGGTGAGGCTGTTGACCTGCTCGGTCGTCGTCGCGGCGGCCAGTTGCTTCAGCAGCGAGGTCCGCAGCGCGCGAGCATCGCCCAGCGCGCGCGTGGCGGCGTCGAACTGCCCGGTGATGTCCTGAGTCCCGTCGGTTCGCGACGAAACCTGCGCGTACGTGAGCTGAGAGAGCCGGCTCATGGTCTGAGCCAGTGATGCGCTCGGAACGCTCAGCTGGAAGTTGGCGTACCCGCCCGGACCGCCCTGCGTGACCGACGAGCTGTTGACGATGCCGTTGACCTGTCCGACCACGTCGTAGACCTCCTGCGCCACCGCGTCGATGCGACTCGAGGCGGCGGTCAGGTTGAGCTGCGCGGACTGCACGACCTTGCGCCCGGTCGTGGGGGGCTGAAGGGTCGGCGGGGTCGCGGGTGCGGTCGTCTGCGGCGTGGCCGCGGCGGCGCTGCTCGCGGCAGCGCTGCTCGCCGCGCTCTTCTGTGCGCTCGAGGTCGCTGAGTGCGATGGGGCAGCGAGGTCGCGCGGCGCTGCCGCGCCTGAGCTCGCTGCCCCCGAGGTCGCTGCCCCCGAGCTCGCGGCGCCAGAGCTCGCCGTGGTCGTAGCGGGCGCGCTCGCCGGGACCGAAGCCGACGAGGACACGGACAGCGAGGAGGAGCCGGACCCACCGCCGCCCGCGACCACGACGATCGCCACGACGAGCGCGACGCCGGCCGCGAGCGCGCCGGTCGTCTCCCAGAAACGCCTGGCCACCCGTCTCTGACCGGACGCCTTCGCGGCGACGGCCGGGCCGGGTGCCGGCGCGAACCGGCGCCCGACCCGCTCGTCCATGGAGCGGGCGAACTCGGGCGGCACCGGCGGGCGGTCAGAGGCGAGGAGCAGCGCGATCTCGGCCAGCTCGGCGTACTTGGCGTCGACCGGGTCGCCGGCGAGCGTCGCGTCGATCGCGTCGAGCGCGTCGGCAATCTCGGGGTCGATCGGCTCTGGTTCACGCAGTCGCATTGCAGGCCTTCCTGAGCTTCTCCATCGTGCGGTACAGCAGCGTTCCGGCGTTCGACTCGGTAACTCCGAGCACCCGAGCCACCTCGGCGTTCGACATGCCGGCGTGGAACTTCAAGGCGATGATCTCCCGCTCGCGCGCGGGCAGCTTGGCGAGTGCGGCCTGGACCGCCGTGCGGCGCAGCGCGACCTCGGCGCCGTCGCCCTCGCCGGTGTCGGGCACGTCCTCGCCCGGGTCGGTCAGAAGCGTCGAGGTGCGCCGACGTCGGCGCAGCTCGTCGAGCGCGGCGTTGCGGGCGATGCCGAACAGCCAGGCCCGCTCCTCGCCCCGCCGGCGGTCAAACGTTCGCCGGCGCCGATACGCGCGTTCGAAGGCGAGCGCGGTGACGTCCTCGGCGGCGGCCGGATCTCGCAGCAGGGTCAACACGTACCCGTACACGTCGTCGCGGCTCGAGCGATAAAGCTCCTCGAAGCGCTCCCACGAGTCGGTGCCGCTCGACGAGGTGCGAGTCAAAGTCTCGGTCACACCCACACTACGCACGAGGGCATGATCCATCACGTCAGCAGTTCGTCAACTAAGGCGCCGCCGTCAGGCGCCGCCGACCATCCCAATCAAACTAAGGCGCCGCCGTCAGGCGCCGCCGACCATCCCAAATAATCTCGGGTCGTTTGTGATCACCCCGGTGACGCCGAGAGCATCAAGCGCACGCACCCGCTCGAGGTCGTCGACCGTCCACACGTACAGCTCGCCCCCGGCGGCCCGGATCGAGCGCACGAGCCGGGGCGTCACCAGGCGCCAGTGCGCCATCACCGCGTCACACCGCCGCGCTCTGAAAGCCGCGGCCGCGCGCCCGGGCAGGAGCGCGCGGTACACCGGCAGCGCAACGTAGGCCTGCATCCGGGTGTGGAACGATCGGAACGGATCGCGAGTGAGCTTGGGCACCGACCAGCCCAGCCTCACGTTCGGCTCGGCGGACCGGAGCCGCGCCAGGCTCTCGGTGTATTGGGTCGAGATCAGGGCCCGCTCGAGCACACCGTGCGAGCGCAGGGCATCGAGCACGCGCAGCTCGTACCCGGGCAGCTTCAGGTCGACGTCGAGTTCGATTCCCGCGAACCGGTCCGAGCAGAAGTAGGCGAGCGCCTCGTCCAGGGTGTGCGCCTCTCGTGACGCCGCGTCCTCGTAGTCGTGCGCCAGGATCAATCGGTCGGAGCCCTCCCTTTCCGGCAGGACGTCGAACTCGATCATGTCGACGCCCGCCTCGACGGCCGCGTCGAAACTCGCGAACGTGTTGCCGGGCGCGATGTGGTCGGCCCCTTTGTGGCCGACGCGGCGGAGCCGGGGAGCTATTGGCATGGTCGGCGGCGCCTTAGTTCTGACATCCCGGGCACCAGTAGGTCGTCCGGTTGGCGTCGCCCTGGCCGCGCGCGACGATCGCCGCGCCGCACCGCGGGCACGGCCGGCCGGCGTGCCCGTACACCCGCGCCTGGATGGCGCGGTGCCCGAGCGCTGCCGAGCGCTGCATCCGCGGTCTCACCGCTTCGATGATTGCCCGCGCCTCCCCGTCTGTGACCTCCGAGACGCGCCGCCACGGATCGATGCTCGCCTCCCAGCACCCTTCGGCCTTCCAGATGTTGCCGATCCCGGCGACGTTTCGCTGGTCCAGCAGCGCATCACCGAGGCGCCGGGTCTGGTCATCCGAGCGCAGCCGCTTGAGAAAGCGCTCGTGGTCGAACTCGTCGGCCAGCACGTCGGGGCCGAGCGCGGCGAGCCGCTGATCGAACCGCGTCCGCGAGTCCGTCATCAGCTCGAGCAGTGGCCCGTCGAACTCCACCACCTCGTGCTCCCCCACCCGGAATACGACCCAGGCGCGCCTCGGAGAGCGCCCCCACCGCCGGCCCGGGCCGTACACGCCCCAAACGCCGACCATGCCGAGGTGCGAGTGGAGCACGACGTCGCCCTCGAAACGGAGGAACAGGTGCTTGCCGTGGGTATCGACGCTCACGACCGGGCGACCTGCCAGCCGCTCGGGCCAGCGGTCGAGCGCGTGGCGGGGCTGTGGCGTCTCGATCTCATCGGGTACGCGCCCCTCGAG
>DATBYI010000639.1:0-6316 GCA_036513815.1 Solirubrobacteraceae bacterium | reverse complement strand
GGAGTGATCGCCGGCTTGACCGGTTACATCAACAAGGGTCACCTCGCCCGTGCCGTGCTCGAGGCGACCGCGTGGCAGACGCGCGAGGTGGTCGAGGCGATGAACACCGACTACGGCTCGCCGCTGTCCGAGTTGCGCGTCGACGGCGGGATGACGCCGAACAACCTGCTGATGCAGTTCCTGGCCGACGTGCTCGACGTTCCCGTGATGCGACCGATCGTGGCCGAGACGGTGTCACTCGGCGCGGCCTACACGGCGGGGCTCGCGGTGGGCTTCTGGCCCGATACCGACACCCTGCGCAAGAACTGGCACAAGGCGGCCGAGTGGCTGCCGAGCATGGAACCTCCCGCGCGCGAGCGGGGCTACCGCAAGTGGAAGAAGGCGGTGGCGCGCACGGTGGACTGGGTCGAAGACGACGAGTAACTCAGGCCCGCTGGCCTGGGTGGCGACGGCGAGCCGCTGGCCCGAGTGGCGAGCGCGAGCCGCTGCCCTGGGTGGCGAGGGGGAGCCGCTGCCCTGGGTGGCGAGGGCGAGCCGCTGCCCTGGGTGGCGAGGGCGGGCCGGGCCCCGATGCACAACGGGGCGGCGGCACCGCGCCGTGCCGCCGCCCCGCGTGGCTTGTGGGTGGTTACCTCAGCTCGGGACCAGGGCGATCCTGAAGCGTTTGGGCCTCCGCCACAACTCCTGGTTCGGGCGGTTTGCGCGCGATCAGGATGTCCTGGATGAACCTGTCGTAGAAGACCGAGGCGATACCCGCCCCGATTAGAGGCCCGACGATAGGCACCCAGAAGTAGCCGCTGATGTTGGCGTAGTTTCCGGGGAACGCGACGGACTTCCACCCGGCGATCCACGCGAAGATGCGCGGGCCGAAGTCACGCGCGGGGTTGATCGCGTAGCCGGCGTTGGCGCCGAACGAGATGCCGACCGCCATCACGATCATGCCCACGATCCACGGCGTCATGTTGGCGCCGACCGGGAGGTTGTACTCGTCGGTCACCGCCCACACGAACAGCGCTAGGAAGAACGTACCGACAATCTGGTCGATCAACGGCCCCAATACGTTGTGGAAGTACGGGGCTGGGAAGGTGGCAAATGTGCTGTAGGTGGCTACAGAAGCCGGCGTCCCTTTCACGATGTGGTTGACCTGATCAAAGTGATTGATCGCGTTGTTGTAGACCAGGAACACGAGCGCGGCACCGATGAAGCACCCGAGCACTTGGGCGATCCAGTAACCGGGCACTTTGTTCCACGGCAGCTGCTTACGGATCGCGGCGCCGAACGTGATCGCCGGGTTGATGTGCGCCCCGGTGACACCGCCCACGGTGTAAATCGCGAAGACGACGGCCAGGGCCCATCCCCAGGTGATCAGCAGCCAGTCACCCGACGACTGGAGCGGACCGGCCGAGCTGCGGCCGGACCCGACCAGCGCCCACAGCATGGCTACCACTCCATCGCCGAAGCTGATCAGGATGAAGCAGCCGAAGAACTCGGCCCACAGCTCTCCGACCAGACCCTGCTTCCACCGAAGTGGGAGCGGGCCGACGGCTCTCGACTCAGCTACGGTGCTCACACAACCTCCTCCGGAACGTTGGGTTCAGGAATGCGCTCCCGCTCTTGCGCAGTCGCCGACGGTATTCGTCCGAGGGGGGTGGGCTTCCTGCCGGTAGCCGGAACCGTGCGTCGCCGCTTGCATAAGCGCGACGACACCGCGCAGCGATCTCCAGCGTCGGGCGCCGTGGCCCAACTTTGGTCCTGCCTGAGTTCACTGGAACCACCCTCAGATCCTCCGCCCGTTTTGGGCGCCGCGGCGACCCACTTACATCCGCGGTACGGCCGAGATTACCAGCGGCCGTGCGACAATGTCAAACGCCGTTCGGACAGGAGGCGCACCTGCCCGGGTGGGTAACGGCGACGCCCGCCGTCCGCCCAGGAGTCAGTGTGAGGAGCCGACCGGGGTCCGCTTGCGGTAGGGCGAGCGGTAGGGAGTGGCGGAGCCGTTCTGGAAGAACGTGCTGACAGATTGCATGACCTGTTCAGCGTCGCCGGTCGCCCTGATCGGCTCACCGAACGCGACCTCGATCCGGTGGCGACGGGAGAGCGGGATGGCACGCCGGCGCCGGGGCCAGAAGCGGCCCGGCGGCATCGCCTCGGCCGTGCCGGTGACCCGGATCGGGACGATCGTCAGGTTGTGAGCGGCCGCGAGCACCGCCGCGCCGCGGCGCAGCGGGCCGGGCACGCCGTCCCGCGAGCGCGTGCCCTCGGGGAAGAGCAGCACGCTCCAGCCCTGGTCGAGGAGTTGATCGAGGTGGCCGCCGTTCTTCGACATGCCGCCACCGCGCCGTCGCTCGATCGGCACCGTGTTGAAGACCAGCGACACGGCCGAGGCCACGACTCGGTTGCGGTAGAAGTAATCCGCGGCGGCCGCCACCACGGTCCGCTTGCGCAGCCGGCGCGGCAGCGCGGACAGGATCACCGGCGTGTCCAGGTGGCTAGCGTGGTTGGCGACGAGGATGACCGGTCCCTTGACGGCCTCGAGCTTCTCCTTGCCCGTCGCCCGCCGCGCGGCGTAGTAGTCCATCACCGGGCCCAGGACGAAGCGCATGAAGCTCTCGCGGATCACCCCGGCCAGCCACGAGCGCGCCCAGGGAATGTCCAGCTGGGACGCGGCACGGCGAAGCTGACGGCCGCGCTCAGGAGCGGCGCGGGCGACGTCGAGCCCGCGCGCCGGCGCGGCGCGCGCGGCGTCGAGAACTCGGCGCTTGCGAGAGCGCTGACGGCGGAACTGCATCACGGGGGGTCTACCCCCTCCTGTGATGTTCGTTACAGGTGTCGCGAAGTGGTGCCCGCGCTACGCCGCCGTCGACTCGAACGCGGGCGCCGTCTGGGGGCGCGCGATCGAGCCCGCTGCGCGACCACCCAAGCCATCCGCAACTACGATTAGCCGGGCTCGTGTGGCCCCGGCGCTTCTCATTCGACCCGTTTCGGCCCGCGTCGGTCGTCACCGACGACCTGCGCCACCACTCCGTGGTCCAGACGTTGCTCCGCCGCCGCGAGGAGGGCTCGCGCCCGGGGTCGAGGACCGACGGACGGCGCGTGGCGCTCGTCATCGAGGGCGGCGGCATGCGCGGAGCCGTCTCGGCCGGCATGGCCACGGCGATCGAGCAGCTCGGCCTGCGGGACGCGTTCGACGAGGTCCACGGGGCGTCCGCCGGCGCCTTCAACGCCGCCTTCCTGCTCGCCGGCCAGGCCGCCTATCTGGCCACGCTGTACGGATACGGGTTCGGCGACCCCCGCTTCGTGAGCGCGTGGCGCGCGATCAGGGGCGGCCCGGCGTTCGACATGGACCACGTGGTCAACCACGTGTGGACGCACGAGCGGCCACTCCGGTTCGACCGGGTCCTGAGCTCCGGGATAGAGCTTCACTGCACCGCCACCGACGCCGATCGCGCGGCGATCGTCGACCTGACCGACCTGCGCGGCCGGCAGGACATCTGCTGCGCGCTCAGAGCGTCCGGCCGGCTTCCGTGGCTGGCGGGTGGGCCGGTCGATTTCCGCGGCATGCGCCTGCTCGACGCGACGCTGGCCGAGGCCATCCCGGTGCACATCGCCAGCACCACCGCGACCGACCTGCTGGTGCTCCAGACGCGCCCTCACGGCGTGGCCCACAAGCCGCTCTCGCCGCTCATCGCCAAGCTGACCGATGGCTATCTGCGCCCGATCAATTCTGATTTGGTGCACCTGCGCGAGACGCGCTCTGAGCGCTATGACGCGCTGACCGCCGAACTGGCCGCACAGGCACGCGACCCCGAGCACGCGCCGGCCGTCTGCGTGATCCGCCCCGCGGCGGGCGCGGCCGTGATCAGCCAGATGGAGCACCGCCAGCTGGCGCTCCAGACCGCCGCGGCCGACGGCATGCGGGCCGCGTGGATGGCGCTGACCGGCGAGGACCCGGAGCTGATCGGCACGCTCCGGGCCTATCCGGTGGGTGGCGCGAGCGCGCCAGAGGACAGCCTGAACGGGTCCGGACGGGCTTACATGGCCCCAGGGATGCCGAGCGAAGCGAGGCCCTAAGAAACCGGCGTCGGCTCGCGCTCAGCCGGCTCCTCGGCCTCCGGCGGGGGCCCGCGGTGCTCGAGCTCGCGTGCCGCCGTGCCTTCGATGTTGATGTGCGGCAGTCGCTCATCGAGCCAGCGCGGCAGCCACCACGTGCGCGGTCCCAGCAGCTCGAGCACGGCGGGCAGCATGATGCAGCGCACCACGACCGCATCGAGTAGCACCGCGATGGCGAGCCCGAAGCCGAACTCCCTGATCACGCGCTCGTTGCCGAACATGAACGACAGGAACACGCAGATCATGATCGCGGCGGCGGCCGTGATCACCCGGCCCGTTAGCGCGATCCCGTCGCCCACGGCCTCGGAGGCGTCGCGCGTTCGGATCCACTGCTCGCGCACGCGCGACACCAGGAACACCTCGTAGTCCATCGACAGGCCGAACACGACCGCGAACATCAGCACGGGGATCCAGGGCTCCACCGGCCCCTTCTCGACGCCGATCAGGCCGCCCAGCCAGCCCTTCTGGAACACGAGCACGGTCACGCCGAGGGCGCCGCCGATGCTCAGCAGGTTCATCAGCGCCGCCTGGATCGGAATCACTACCGAGCGGAAGATCACGAACAGGAGCAGCGCCGACAGGACCACGACGATCCCGATGAACAGAGGCAGCTTCTTCGACAGGACATGAGAGAAGTCGATCGAGCCGGCGGTGAACCCGCCGACGAGAACCCTCGCGCCCGTTTGATGCTCCAGCGGCGGCAGTACGTCGCCCCGCAAGCGGTTGACCAGGTCGGTGGTGGCCACCGCCTGAGGCGCCGAGCCGGGATAGACCTCGAATACCGCCACGGCGCCGGACGGCGAGACCCGGGGTGGCGTGATCGCCGTCACATTCGGGGTCTGCTTGACCGCGGCCTCGATCGCCGGAAGCGCCGCCTGGCTGTGATTCGGCAATTCGGTCACGAGCAGCAGCGGACCGTTGAATCCGGCGCCAAAGCCCTGCGCCAGTAGGTCGAAGGCGTGACGGCTGCTCGTGCCCCCGGGGTCGTTCCCGGCGTCGCTCGACTCGAGTCGCAGCGCGAACACGGGCAGCAGCAGGGCAATCATCACGCCGAGCGAGAGGATCGCCAGCGGCCACGGTCGTGCCTGGACGATCCGGCTCCACTGGCGCCAGCGCGAGCGCGACTGCGCGGCGGCGAACTCTTCGTGGCCGCCGCCGTCGGCCGGGGCCGGAGCGCCGCGGCGGCGAGCGATACGTTCGCCGAAGCGCGACAGCATCGCTGGGAGTACGGTCAGGGAGGCGACCAGTGTGAGCAGCACGGCGAGGATGGACGCGATCGACAGGCCGTACAAGAAGGTCACGCCGGTGGCGAACATGCCGAGCAGCGCGATGACCACCGTGCTGCCCGCGAGCAGGATCGCCCGGCCGGAGGTGTCCATCGCCTCGACCACCGAGCGCTCGACATCGCCGAACCTCTGATAGTTCTCGCGAAAGCGGGTGACGATGAACAGGGCGTAGTCGATGCCTACGCCGAGGCCGATCATCAGCGCGAGCTCGGGCCCCACGTTCGAGATCGAGGTGACGTGAGTGGCCAGGCCGATCAGCGCGACGGCGGTGATCAGGCCGAAGCCGGCGGTGATCAGCGGCATTCCCGCGGTGACCAGGGACCCGAAGGTCAGGAGCAGGATCACGAGGGCGGCGACGACGCCGATCTCGGTCGCGGGGCCGATCGAGAATCCCTCGGCGCTCTCGATCACCTGCCCACCCGCAGCAACCGTCAGGCCGGGGACGTGAATGGCGTTGACCTGGTCAAGGACCGACTTGCCGGTGTCGTTCGCCAGCAGGTTGGCGGGCTTGGAGTAGTTAATCGTGGCGAACGCGGTCGCCCGGTCGTGCGAGACCTCGACGGCGCCGGCCTGACCGTAAGGGCTGACGACCGAGACGACATGGGGATCCTTGCTCACCTGCGCGAGCAATTTCTCGATGGCCGAGCGGACGGCCGGATCGTCGATGGTGCCGCTCGAGGTATGGAAGACGACCGTGTCGACATCGCCGCTCTGTGCGGGGAACTCGCGCGTGAGCAGGTCGCGGGCGTCCTGCGACTCGGTGCCGGGGAGGCTGAAGTTCGTGGAGTAGTTGCGCCCAACGGCTCCGGCGACAATCGTGGCAACCACCGCGACGACGAGCCAGGCCACGAATACGCGGCGGCGGTGGTCGATGCACCAACGTGTGACTTTCAGCACTTTTGTGGACTCCCCTGTTCGAA
>DATBYI010000638.1:0-2293 GCA_036513815.1 Solirubrobacteraceae bacterium | reverse complement strand
GAGCGCCGAGGCGTGCAGGTCGAGGCGCGCGAGCAGCCCGCCGATGAGAACCGGCAGGTCGTGGTCGAGCAGGCTGCGCGTCGACACGTTCACCGACACCGTCACCTCGAGCCCGGCCCGGCGCCAGCGCCGGCACTGCTCAAGCGAGGCCTCGAGCACCCGCTCGGTGAGCGGCCTGATGATCCCGGTCTGTTCGGCCAGCGGGATGAACCCGTCCGGGCCGATGCAACCGAGCTGAGGGTGGTTCCAGCGCACGAGGGCCTCGAGCGCCAGCGTCGCGCCACCCTGAAGCGGGACCTTCGGCTGGTAGTGCACGACGAGCTCGCCGCGCTCGATGCCGCGCCGGAGCTGCGCCGCCAGCGCAAGCCGGTCGATCGAGTACTCGTCGTCCTCCTCGGCGTACGTCGCGAACCCCGCGTCCGAGCCCTTGGCGCAGTAGAGCGCAACATCGGCGTGGCGCATCAGCTCGGGCGCGCTCCGGCCGTGGTTGGGGAAGCAGGCAATGCCGATGCTGGCGCAGATGTGGAGCGCCACGGAGTCGACCTCGAGCGGATGGTCGAGCGCGGCGAGCAGCCGCTCGGCCACCTCCTCGGCCTCCGCCTCGGCGCCGTGCACGAGCACCGCGAACTCGTCGCCACCGATCCTCGCGAGCACGGTTTCCCGGCCGCCGGCGCCGGCGCCGCCGCCGGCCGCCTGTCGCAGTCGCCGCGCCACCCGCTGGATGACGAGGTCTCCGAGCTCATGGCCGAGTGTGTCGTTGATCGACTTGAAGTCGTCGATGTCGAGGAGCATCACCGTGACCGGATCCGAGTCGGACGCGGCACCCTCGATCGCCTCCTGGAGCGTCTCGCTCAGCGATGAGCGATTCGGCAGGCCGGTCAGCGCGTCATGGTGGGCGCGATGGCTCGAGATGGCCGCCTGGCGCCCGCCGAAGTACACCGCAAGCATCGGGACGAAGCACACCGGCACGAGCGCAACGCTCGCGTCGGCCGAGGCCAGGAGGGCGGGTGCGAACGCCAGCACGCAACCCGCGGTCCACCCCTGGAAGGCCAGGTCGTCGCGCAGGTAACCCATGATCGGCACTCGCGAAAGCAGCGCGCCGGCGGCGCACGCGAGCAGGTGGTTGGTCGCGAAGAAGGCCGCGCCTGCGGCCAGCACGATGGCCAGCTCGTCGCCCGTAATGCTGCCCAGTGGGAGATCGCCGGCGAGCTTCAGCACGACCGCCGCCGCGACCATCGCGAGCAGGTACTGGGCGGCGTTGAAGAGGGTCTTGAGCGGAGCCACCCGGCCGGCCACGTCGGCGATCACCGAACTCGCCACGTAGACCAGCACCGCCGGCCCGGGGCCGAAGCGCAGCAGCATGGCGAAGGCGAACGCGGCCGAGATCGTCACCCGGGCAAGACCGCGGCGGCGCGGCACGGGGATGGGCAGCAGCTCGCCGGCGAGGACGAAGATCGACAGGACGACGAATAGCGCGGGATCACCGACGTGCCAATCCCCGACCCACGGCAACACGACCAGCGACGCCGCCGCGGCGGCGGCGACGAGCGCGACGTACACGACGAAGCTGCGCGGCGCCGGATCCCGGCCCGAGCTGGAGCGCAGGCCGTCGGCGATCGCGTGCAGCCGCCCGGTCAAGCGATCTTATGTCCCGCCGCGTGCGCGACCGGCGCGGGCTTGGCCGGCGCCGCGACCACGGGCTTGGCCGGCGTCACGACTGACTTGACGGGCGCCCGGATGGAAGTGACAAGCGCCACGTGCGTCGGGGCCACCACGGAGGCATGTACGGGCGACATCACGGCGGGCGCCTTGGCCATAGCGGCCGTCACCGACCCAAGTGCCAACGTCGCCGCTACCCCTAGCGCGACGAGAACCGAACCTGCCCGCCGCCTCCCTTGACGGTAGACAAATCCACGCATTCTCTACCTCACATTTTGTGTCTGCGTCCGCCCCGGGCGACACAAACCTTTGCCGTCTAGCCCTGTCATCGGCACCTGGGCCCAGGCGGTTAATCGAACATTCGTCCAGACGGGAGGAAAAGCCTCAACCGGCCCGAATAGCCGGGGCCTCGACACCCTCGACACCCTCGACACCCTCGACCCCTCGACCCCCACGAGCCCCACGAGCCCCACGACCCGGCCCCTAGAACAGGGGCTCCTGGCCGGGCAGCTCGGCCCCGTCCCTCCCCCGGCCCGCACCTCGCCCGAGTCCGCCCTCAATGTCGCGGGCGATCGCTCCCTCCGAGCGCGAGGCGATGATCGGCTCCTCGATCCCCTCGACATACACGAGCGTC
>DATBYI010000637.1:0-2052 GCA_036513815.1 Solirubrobacteraceae bacterium | reverse complement strand
CGGCGGCCGTTCCGGTGTCGATGTTCTCCTTGTACTCCTGCCCGGGCGTGCGCAGATGGACGTGGGGGTCGACGAAGCCGGGGAACAGGTGCTTTCCCGTCGCGTCGAGGGTGTCCGCCTCCGCCGCGGCCTGGAGCGAGCCGGGTGGCGCGAGCTCGGCGATGTGGCCGGCACGGATCAGGACGTCGAGGGGTTCGTCCAGGCCGGCGCGCGGGTCGAGCACGTAGGCACCGCGGATCAGCAGGTCGGCGAGCTCGACATCCCGGTGGAAGAGGCGCTTGGCGTCGTCGCTCATCACGCCACCGCCGCCAGACTCGGGGCTCCGACCAGCAGTTCGTAGAGGACCGCCATTCGCACCGCCACCCCGGCCCTGACCTGGGCGCCGATCAGCGCCTGGGGCGAGTCGATCGCCTCACCCGAGAGCTCGACGCCGCGATTGACCGGCCCGGGGTGCATCAGCAGCTGCCCGGGCACCAGCCGCTCGGGGGTGATCTGGTAGCGCTTCGCGTACTCGCGCAGCGAGGGCACGAACGAGTCGCGCATGCGCTCCTGCTGCATACGCAGCACGTACACCACGTCCGCCTCGTGGAGCCGCTCGAGCGTCGTCGCCGCGTCGCAGCCGAGCGCCTCGATCTTGCGCGGGATCAGCGTCGGCGGCCCGCACACGGTGACCTTCGCGCCCATGCGCGTGAAGGCGAGGATGTCCGAGCGCGCGACGCGCGAGTGCATGACGTCGCCGACGATCCAGATGTTCGTGCCGTCGAGCGACCCGAGCCGGCGGCGCAGCGTGAACACGTCGAGCAGCGCCTGCGTGGGGTGCTCGCGCTTGCCGTCGCCCGCGTTGATGACCGCCGCGGGCGTCCACCCGGCGACCAGGCCGGCGGCGCCGGCGTAGGGCGAGCGAATCACGATCGCCGCCGGGTCATACGCCGACAGTGTCTGCACCGTGTCCTTGAGCGACTCGCCTTTGTCGACGCTCGACCCCTGCGAGCGGATCGAGACGACGTCGGCGCTGAGCCGCTTGGCCGCGAGCTCGAAGCTCGAGCTGGTGCGGGTGCTCGACTCGTAGAAGAGGTTCACGATGGTCCGGCCGCGGAGCGCGGGGACCTTCTTGATCTCGCGACCCGAGACCTCGTCGAAGGACTCGGCCCGATCGAGAATCCGCTCGATCGAGGCGCGGTCGAGGTCGTCGATCGAGAGCAGATGCGGCCCGATTCTGGTCATGCGACTGGGTGGATTGGGGGTGGGTGGGCGGGAGATAAATCAGGCTCAATCTTGACCTCGTCCTCGCCATCGACCTCTTCGACGCACACGTACACGCGCTCCTCCTGGGAGGTTGGGATGTTCTTGCCGACGTAGTCGGGGCGGATCGGGAGCTCGCGGTGCCCGCGGTCGACGAGCACCGCCAGCTGGACGCGCGCCGGCCGGCCATAGTCGAAGATCGCGTCGATCGCGGCCCGGACGGTGCGCCCGGTGTAGAGCACGTCGTCGACGATCACGATCGTGCGCCCGTCGATCGGGAAGTCGAGGTGGGTGGAGTGGACGACCGGCGCGCTGGGCCGCAGCGAGTAGTCGTCGCGGTAGAAGGAGATGTCGAGGTCCCCGAGCGGCACCGTCGGCTCAAGCAGCTCGCTGGTCAGCACCTGCAGCCGGCCGGCCAGCACCGCGCCACGGCGATGGATCCCGACCAGCGCCACCGCGCCATCGGGGTTCTTCTCGACGATCTCGTGGGCGATCCGCACCAGGGTGCGGCGCATGTCATCGCGGTCGAGCACGACCGTTCCCATCCTTACCGCGCTCCTTCCTGGCCTCACTGGACCGGGTTAAAGGGGCCGACTCGACGGAGCGTAACAGGGCTCTCGGCGGCCGCGACCGCGTCGCTTCCCGAGGGCTGGCCGAGAAACCGGAAAATACGGCCGGTTTCTCAGCCACCCTCCGTTGGGCGGCGGACGGTTACGGCTATCGGCGGCGGCGGTAAAGCACGTGCGGGAGGCCGGCGTGGACGATGTCCCGCTCGTATTCGAAACCCGCCTTCTCCATGACCCGCCGGGA
>DATBYI010000636.1:0-5176 GCA_036513815.1 Solirubrobacteraceae bacterium | reverse complement strand
CCGTGCGTGCCGTCCGTGTCCGACCTGCCCGAGCCCGTCGACGCCGTGGTGGTGGCGATCCCAGCCGCCGGCGTCCCGGAGGCGATCGAGGCGGCCGGGGCGCGGGGCTGCGGAGGCGCCGTCGTGTTCAGCGCCGGCTTCGGCGAGGTGCCCGAGGGCGTGCCCCTCCAGGCCCAGCTCGTGGAGGCGGCCGAGCGCCACCAGCTCCCCGTGTGCGGTCCCAACTGCAACGGGATCGTCGCGATGCACACCCGGGTGGCGCTGTGGGGAGACGCCCTCAGCCCGCGCGAGCCCGGCACGGTGGCGCTCGTCTCGCAGAGCGGGAATGTGGCGGTGAACGCCCTCGCGACGAGCCGCGGGCTGCGCTTCCACACCGTTATCGCCAGCGGCAACCAGGCCGTGGTGGGCGCCGCTGACTACCTGTCGTGCCTCGCCCTTGACGCCGGAGTCGGAGCGATCGCGCTGTATCTGGAGGACGACGGCGGGTCCGGGCTGTGCGAGGGTCTGGCCGCGTGCGCGCAGGCCGGAGTGCCGGTCGCCGCGCTGAAGGTGGGAAGCTCGCCGGCGGGGGCGCGCGCGGCCGCCGCGCATAGCGCGGCGCTCGCCGGGGACCAGCGAATCTTCCGCGCGCTGATCGAGGAGGCCGGCGCGGTGTGGGCGTCGGACGTCCACGAGCTGCTCGAGGTGGCCAAGACGCTCGCCGTCCGCCCGAGGCGGGCCCGGGCGGCCACACACGCGACCCCCGCGCCCGCCCGGGCCGCCACACAGGCGACCCCGGCGCGCCCCCGGGCCGCCACAGACGCGACCCCGGCGCGCGCCCGGGCGGCCACACATGCGGCCGCCTCCTCCCCCGCCGGCCTCGCCATCATGACCTGCTCGGGCGGTGACTCGGCCCAGGGCGCGGACGAAGCCGCCCGGCTCGGCTTGGAGCTCCCGGCGCTCGCCTCCGCGACCCGCGACCGCCTGCGTGACCTGCTTCCGAGTGCCGCCACCGTCGGCAATCCGCTCGACTACACCGCGATGATCTGGGGCGAGCGCGAGCTGTTGGGCGAGCTCGTCCGCACCCTCGGCGAGGACGCCGCGATCGACCAGGTGCTCGTCTTCTACGACCGGCCACCGGGGCTCGCCGGCGCGGAGGCCGAGTCCTGGGACGCGGTTCGCGAGGGCGTCGTCGCCGGCGGCGTGGCCGTTCGCGACTCGGCGACCACCATCGTCTGCTCGACCCTTCCGGAGCTGCTCGACGACGAGGCGGCCTGGCAGTGCGTTCAGGCGGGCATCCCCGCGGTGGCGGGCCTTCGCACCGGACTCGCGTGCGCGGCCGCTCTGCGCGTCGAGCCCGGCGATCCGGAGCGGCTGCGCGAGATCGCCACCGTTGCCCGCTCGGGCTCGACACCCACCAGCGAATGGCTGTCCGAGTTCGAGTCCAAGGAGCTGCTCCGCGCCGCGGGGGTGAGCGTGGTCGAGGGCCGCCTCGCCGAGGACGACGACGATGCCGCCCTCGCGCTCGCCGAGCTCGGCGGGAACGTCGCCCTCAAGGTGAGCGACCCTGGGGTGCAGCACAAGTCGGAGCTCGGGGCCGTGTGTCTGGACCTGCGCGACGAAGCGCAGGTGCGGGCGGCCTACCGGCGACTGTCGGACCTTGGCGCGAGCGTGCTCGTCGAGCGCATGGCAGCGCCCGGGGTGGAGCTGATCGTGGCCGCGCGCACGGACGCGGTCGTGCCGGCGCTGGTGATCGGGCTCGGTGGCCTCTGGACCGAGGTCCTCGACGACGTCGCGATCGTGCCGCTGCCCGCCGGCGCCGCCCGGATCGAGCGTGCGCTCCGCTCACTGCGCGGGGCGCCGCTGCTGACCGGCGGCCGCGGCGGCATTCCGGTCGATCTCGCCGCCGCAGCCCAGCTCGCGGCCCGGGTCGGCGAGGTGCTGATCGAGGGCGAGCTCGAGCTGATCGAGCTGAACCCGGTGCTGGTCAGCCCCGAAGGGGCCGTCGCCGTCGACGCCACCGTGCGCCGGCGCGTCGCCGTCGACGCCACCGTGCGGTCGGGCGGCGCGGCCGACGCCATCATGGGCCCCCGCGTCACCGTCGACGCCACCGTGCGCCCGCGCGGCGCGGACGCGAACCCGATCGGAGCCCCAGCATGCACGACGTGATCGTCATCGGCGGCGGCTTCGCCGGCGTCACCGCGGCCCGCGAGGCGGCGCTCCGCCGCCGCAGCGTGCTCCTGCTCGAGGGTCGCGAACGGCTTGGCGGGCGCACCTGGAGCGGCGAGTGGCACGGGTGGCCGATCGAGTACGGCGGGGCCTGGGTCCACTGGCACCAGCCCCACACCTGGTCTGAGCTGACTCGAGCAGGTTTGCCCGTGGAGATCAGCGACAACGCCCAACTCGCCGGCTGGTACGTCGGCTCCGAGCGCCGGTCTGGGTCGATCGAGGAGCGCGACGAGATCGCGCGGCGCGGCTGGGACCGCTTCGTCGACGGGGTCACGCAGGCGCTCCCGGCCCCCCACGACCCGACCGCCGCGCTCGGCGCCCTGTCCCGCTTCGACCGCCTGTCGATCGCCGATCGGCTGGGTGAGTTACGGCTCTCCGATGAGGAGCGTGACGTCCTCACCGCGGAGCTCGAGTCGCTCGCGCACGCGCCACTCCACGACGCCGGCGCGGTGTCGGTCCTCCGCTGGCATGCCCTGTCGGGCTACAGCCTCGAGTTGACCCAGTTCACGGGCGGCCGCGTGACGATCGCCGGCGGGACGCGCGCGCTGCTCTGCGCGATCTCGGCCGGGGCTCCAGTCGAGCGCCTCCTCGGCGCGCCGGTGTCCGCGATACGTCACAACGCCGACCGGGTCGAGGTCGAGACGCGCGACGGCACGGTGTTCGCCGCCCGCGCCGCCGTGGTCGCCGTGCCGCTCAACGCCCTCAGCTCGATCGAGTTCACCCCGGCGCTCCCCGAGGACAAGCAGCGAGCGATCGCCCTCGGCCAGGCCTCCCGCGGGATCAAGATCATGATCCACGCGCGCGGCGAGCCGATCATCCAGAACAGCGTCCGCCCCGGTCACCCGTTCGGCTATCTCGGCACCGAGGCGCTCAACGGCGACGGCTCCCAGCTGATGATCGGCTTCGGCATCGACGCTCAGCAGTGCGATGCCGGCGACTTGGGAGCGATCCAGAGCCAGCTCGACGCCATCCTCCCCGGCTACGAGGCGCTCGACGCCACCGCCCACGATTGGCTGGCCGATGAGCACTCCCGCGGCACCTGGGCGATCCACCGGCCGGGCTGGTACGAGCACCACCACGCCGCGATGCAGCGCGACGAGGGTCGCGTAGTACTGGCCGGATCGGACATCGCCAACGGCTGGTCCGGCTTCATCGACGGCGCGATCGAGTCCGGGCTGCGAGCCGGCGCGCGCGCCGCCGCCCTCGTCGGCTGACGCAACGTGGATAACGCGCCACCGCCTCCCCGCCGGGGGGCAGTGGCGTTTCATCGCCCTCCACTGTGGATGACGCGCCACCGCCTCCCCCACATCCGGGGCAGTGGCGCTTCATCGCCCTCAACTGTGGATGACGCGCCACACCCCCACCCCAGCGGGGGCAGTGGCGTTTCATCGCCCTCAACTGTGGATGACGCGCCACACCCCCACTGCAGCGGGGGCAGTGGCGTCTCATCGCCCTCAACTGTGGATGACGCGCCACCGCCTCCCCGCCGGGGAGGGTGTGGCGCGTGGTCCACACGATCCGTCCGCCTCGTGAACGCGTCGTCCTCACGATCCAGTCCGCCTGGTGGGCGCGTGGTCCACACGATCCGGTTCCGCCTTGCCGGTCGGGCGATCCACCCGCCCATGTACCCGGCCGATGGCGCCCACCTCAGCCCGCGCCACGGCCCCCAGGGCACCGGCCCACGCGGTTGATCGACGAGTCAATCACCGCGACGCCACCGAGCCGGCGCTGGCATGATGGCCTGCTTCGACAACGAACATTGGAGGCGGACCGAATGGCAATCCTCGAGGACAAGGTCGCGATCGTCACTGGCTCGGCGCGCGGGATCGGGCGCGCCACCGCTGAGCTGCTGGCCGAGCAAGGCGCCAAGGTCCTGATCAACGACCTCGACGCCGACGTCGCGGAGCAGACGGCGTCCGAGATCGCTGGCGAGACCGCGGTGTTCGCCGGCGACTTGACCAAGGAGGGCGTCCCCGACGAGCTCGTCCAGAGCGTGATTCACACCTGGGGCAAGGTCGACATCCTCATCAACAACGCCGGCTACACGCTCGACGCGCCGATCCACAAGATGAGCGACGAATGGTTCCAGCGCATGCTCGACATCCACTCGATCGTCCCCTTCCGGATGTGCCGCGCGGTGGCGCCCCACATGCGCGAGCCCGCCAAGAAGGAGCGCGAAGAGGGCCGCGAGGTCTTCCGCAAGATCGTCAACGTCTCCTCGATCTCCGGCACGATGGGCAACGCCGGTCAGGCCAACTACGCCTCGGGCAAGTCGGCCGTCGTCGGCCTCACCAAGACCCTGGCCAAGGAGTGGGGTCAGTTCAAGATCAACGTGAACGCGGTGGCGTTCGGCTTCATCGAGACACGCCTCACTGCCGTCAAGGACGACTCGAACGTCGTCGACATCGGCGGCGAGAAGGTCCAGCTTGGCATCCCCGAGCAGATGCGGGCGCTCGGCCCCGCGCTGATCCCCCTCGGCCGCCCCGGCACCCCGCAGGAGGCCGCCGGTGGCGTCTTCCTGCTCTGCACGCCGTGGTCGAACTTCATCACCGGCCAGGTGCTCGGCATCACCGGCGGTCAGCTCGGCGGCATGATCTCGTAGCGCGCCCGGCGCCGCCGCGGGACGCCCACCCGGAGCGCCGGCGCGGGACGGCCCCGGCTGCCCACCACCGCCGGCGCCCGCGCGGAGCCCCGCGAGCGCCACCCACGGCTGCCGACGCGCCACCGCCACCGCCACCGCCACCGCCACCGCCATGTAAACGCGCCAAGGCGGGCCACCCGGCGCCACCGTGGCCACATACGCATCGGGACCATGCTTATGTGGCCAGCGGTCGGCGCCGGTGGGGGCTTTTGCCGCTTTTACATGGCGCGCCGAGCCGCGGACCGGCGGCCCAAACCACGCGCCCCCAATGCCGGCCCGGCGCCACCGTGCACAAGGCCCGAAATCGGGCTCACCCCGCGCGCCACC
>DATBYI010000635.1:0-14003 GCA_036513815.1 Solirubrobacteraceae bacterium | reverse complement strand
GGCGTGCCGTTCGGGGAGCCAAGACCGCTCGCCATGTCATATCCGGGCCCCGCCTGGAATTTTCCGTTGTTGGTCCCGGTGTAATCGTTGTTGCCGCTCGCGACGTCGTTGAAATCGCTGGCGTAGGCGGTGCCGGCGGCGTAGTAAAGCGCCGGGTTAGCGAAGCCGACCGCGACGCCGTTGCACCCAGCCGAGGCGTTGGTCAAGGCGATCAGCGCGGCCCACAAGGGCGCGGCGCCGCTCGTGCCGCCGACCACCTGCCACCCCTCTTGCTGGTCCGGCCCATTGGTGTTGGTGCCGTTCCAGTAGATCAGGTAGCCGGTGCTGGGTTCGGCGTCGGCGGAGACGTCGGGGACCTCGCGGCAGTCGCCGGAGGAGGCGCTGCAGGTCGAGCTGGTCGAGCCGGGGTTGACCACGTGCAGCGAGGAAGGCGCGGCGGACTGGTAGGAGGGCATCGCCCAGAAGCTCGACACACCGCCGCCGCCGGCGCCAGCCCCCGTGAGAGCGGCCTGGGGGGAGCCTCCGTCGTTCCACACGCTCTCGGAGGGACGGGGCCCGAGCGAATTTATTTGGGTGCCGCCTACCCCGGTCACGTACGGCTGGCTAGAGGGATCATCCACGGCGGCCGCCGTCTGTTGTGGGGATTCGGTGCTCCAGCAGTCCTCGGCGCCGTCGTCGCCCGAAGCCGACAGGATCGACATCCCCTCGGCCGCCGCCTGCTGGAACAGCGTGCTCTCCGCCTGCGCCTCACTGAATCCGTTGAGCGGCTCGCACTGGCCCCACGAAGCGGTCACGACCTGCGCGACGTGCTGAGAGATGATCGCGCTGAACGTGTCGTACGGGCCCGGGCCCGAGTTCGGTCCCTCGTAAACGGCCACGTTCGCCTGGGGGGCGAGGCCGATCACGTTCTCGATGTCGAGCGCCGCCTCCCCGGACTGTTGGCCGGACGCCCCTCCGTCGACGCTCACGGTGGCGAACTTCGGGTTGATCGGCTGTCCGTTGATCGTGTAGCACTGCTCGTAGGACTCGATGTCGCTCGCGGTGTACGGCTCGAGCTCGAGGATCGCGATGGTCTGGCCGGCGCCGAAGTCCGGCACACCGCTGCCCCCGCCCGAGGTGTAAAGCCCGGACAGCCCGTAGGCCGAGGCGATCTGATCGTCGGTGTAGCCGCCCTGCTGCTGCTGCGCGGTCGCGACGCCAGAACAGCTCGGCTGGGGTCCGCCGGTGGCGACGTGGGCGCGCTCGCGTGGGGCGAGGGTTCGCGTCACCGCGTGCGAGTGGACGAGCAGCGGCACCGCCTTCGCCACCGTGTTGAGCCCGATAACGGTCTGCACGCCGGGCGCCACCGCTGAGTCGACGGCGGGCGCCTCGCGGTTGACGATCCCGCTGGCGCCGTTTCGGAGCACGACGTGCGCGAACGAGACCGAGAAGGCACGGGCGACGGCGCCGGCGGTGGCCCTCACCGGGATCGACAGGCGGTTCGCGCTCGGGCTCCCGGGTCTCAGGCCGTGGGCGCGCAACGAGGATTCGACCCTGCGTATCTGGCTGGTCGTCGCGCCGAAGCGCTGGACGAACTGGGCCGGCGTGATGTAGTCACGGTAGAGCGGCGAGCCAGGGGTGGACACGGCGTTGGCCAGTGCCTTCAGTCCGGCTGGGTCGCGCGGCTTGAGCGTCACGGTAACCCGTAGCGGTGTCGCCGAGGCGACCGAGGCGACGATCCGCGAGCCGGGCGGTAGGGTCGGCGCGGCGCCCAGGCGGACCCGCCCACTCGACGTGCCTGGGGCTGCCGGGGCCGACGCGGCGACGATCAGCACGCACGCGCACACGGCTGCGCAGGCAGCGATCAGCGTTGCCAAGGTCTTGGACGGGGGCAGCACCGGCCTGCGAGGCTAGCGGCTCGGGTGTCCCGCGCGCGTAACATCACCACCGGCCTGGTTGACTTGTCGCCATGGACGACAGACGACGACTCAGCTTCGGCTCGGTCGCCGAGCTGTATGACCGCAGCCGGCCGTCGTACCCGGAGGCGCTGGCCGACGACGTAGTCGAGTTTGCCGGCGCGGGCCCCGGCGACCGTGCGCTGGAGGTGGGGGCCGGCACGGGCAAGGCGACCGTGCTGTTCGCGGAGCGGGGGTTGAACGTGGCGGCACTGGAGCCGAGCGCCGACATGGCCGCGGTGGCGCGGCGGAACCTGACCGCGTACGGGAACGTCACGATCGAGGAGACGGAGTTCGAGCGCTGGCGGCCCGACGGGGGCGAGTTCCGGATCGTGTTCTCGGGCCAGGCGTGGCACTGGGTCGCGCCCGAGGTCCGCTACGTCCGCGCTCGCGAGGCGCTCGTGACGGGCGGGGCGCTGGCGGTCTTCTGGAACATCCCCGACTGGGATGCGTGCGAGCTGCGCGAGGAGATGCGGACGGCCTACCGGCGCAGCGGGGAAGGGGACGGTACGGGCGATCCACTGAACCCCGGCGCGCAACCAGGTCACGACGACTGGCCGGGCGACATCGCGGCCGCGTCCGGCTTTGACGGCGCGGAGGTGCGCCTCTTCCGGTGGTCGTCGACCTACACCACCCAGGAATACGTCGATCTGCTCGGGACCCAGTCCGCCAACCTGGTCATGACGGGCGCCCAGCGTGAGCGGCTAGAGGCGGACATCGCGTCCGTGATCGACACCGCCGGCGGCGCGTTCGAGATGCCCTACCTCACGCAGCTCTGCCTGGCTCGGGCTTCATGAGCGACGGAATCATCGTCGGCGAGGACGGAGTGCCGCGCTGCTGGTGGAGCGACTCGGCGCCGGAGTATCGCGATTACCACGATCGCGAGTGGGGGTTCCCGGTCGCCGACGACATCCGGCTGTTCGAGAAGCTGAGCTTGGAAGGCTTCCAGGCCGGCCTGTCGTGGCTGACGATCCTGCGTAAGCGTGAGGCCTTCCGGCGCGCGTTCGCGGGCTTCGACTTCCGTGTCGTGGCCCGGTTCGACGAGGGCGACGTCGAGCGGATGCTGGCCGACGCGTCGATCGTCCGCCACCGCGGCAAGATCGAGGCGGTGATCAACAACGCTGGGCGGGCGGTCGAGCTGGTCTCCGCGGGCGGCTCGCTCGCCGCCTTCGTGTGGCAGTTCGAGCCCGCGGCGCGCACGCTCGACGGGCGCGCGTCGATGGAGGCTCACACCGAGGAGTCGCGGGCGCTCGCGCGTGAGCTCAAACGGCGGGGCTGGCGCTTCGTTGGCCCGACCACCGTCTACGCGTTCATGCAGGCGATGGGCCTCGTCAACGACCATCTGGACGGTTGTGCCGCCCGACTCGAGGTCGAGAAGACACGCGCCAAGTTCAGCCGCCCCGCGCGCCCTGATTAGGGTTTGTCGTCGGTGCGTGATGCCGGCGCCCTAGACCAGCCTGACGATCGCCACTATCCCCACCACGACGATCACCGCGCGCAGCGCGGCCGGGGGCAGCCGGCGGCCCCAGCGCGCCCCCGCGATCCCGCCGATCACCGAGCCGACCGCGATCAGCCCCGCCGCCGCCCACGCGACGTGCGCGGCGAAGATGAACACGATGCCGGCGATCAGGTTGACGAGGCCCGCGAGCACGACCTTGACCGCGTTGATCCGCTGAAGATCCTCGTCCGGGAGCGATAGGCCGAGGATCGCGAGCAGCAGGATCCCCTGGGCGGCGCCGAAGTAGCCGCCGTAGACCCCGCTCGCGAACACCGAGAGCAGGGACGCCGGTCCCAGCTCGCGGCTCTCGCGCGCGCGGCGCGCACGGTAAGCGTCAAGCACGCGGGTCAGGCGGGGCTGCAGGACGATTAGCACGAGCGCGATCGCGATGAACGCGGGCACGATGTCCTTGAACGCCGACGCGGGCAGGCTGAGCAGGAGAATCGCGCCGACGACCCCGCCGGTGGCCGAGGCGACCGACAAGCGGAGCACGCGGTTGCGCTGGCCGGCCAGCTCGCGGCGATAGCCGATCGCGCCCGCCACCGAGCCCGGGACGAGCCCGACCGTGTTCGAGACGTTCGCGGTGACCGGCGCGTAGCCGAAGGAGAGGAGGACCGGGAAGGTGAAGAGCGTCCCGCTCCCGACCACGGTGTTGATCGTGCCCGCCACGATGCCCGCCCCGAAGATCCCGAGAGCGTGCAGGAGGCTCATGCGCGTGGTCTTAGGTCGGCGCGCGTTCCAGATCAGGCCCGGTAGGCGCGGACGAGGAATCCGCTGTGGCCCGGGCTGGCGATCTCGACCCGCTCGAAGCCGCTCGCGCCGAACATCAGCTCGAGCTCGCGGCGGCTGTAGTTGAAGATCGGACAGTCGCCGACCCACTCGTAGCGCACCTTGCGGACCGGGCCCTTGAGCCAGGACCAGGTCGGGAACGAGCCGACAACGCAGCCGCCGGGCGCGGTGAGCTCGAACATCCGGCGGCTGAACTGGTGCGGGTCCGGCAGGTAGTCAAACAGGCCGATGGCGAGGATCACGTCGAAGGGCCCGTCGAGCCGGGCCGCCAGGAAGTCGTCGACGATCAGCTGCGTGCGGTCGGCGAACCGCTCCAGACGGGCGCGCGAGAGGTCGATCATCGGCGCGGAGAAGTCGACGCCGACGTAGTGCGAGGCGCCGGCCTCGAGCACGAACTCGCCGATCCGGCCCGAGCCGCACCCCACGTCGAGCACGCGGGGAGCCTCGTACGAGCTAACGGTGTCGACGGACAGCTGGCGGCGGCGGAACAGCCCGGGGCGCAGCGTGCGAACGAGCCACCGCTCGTCCTCGTAGAGGTCGTCGAACTGCTGGGCGCGCTCTTCGAACCGGGTGCGGACGCGCTCAGGCGCTGCCGTCGAGTCGTGCATGCGCCTCACCATAGGGGATCAGCTGGAAGCGACGCGCGATCGCGCGCAGGACGTCCGGGGCGCGCCGGCGGGCCCCGTTTCGCTGGACCTGACGCAGCGTTGCCTGGGCCTTCTGTCCCGCGCCGGCGCCGGCGGGCAGCTGCGCGCGCAGGGGCTGTGGGTCGAGCTCGTTCGGGTGCAGGTAGAGGCCGGCGAGCGGCCCGGCGCGCTCGAGCCCCTTCAGCAGGACCGGCGTGGGGAGGAGCTGCCAGTAGGACGCGCCACCGACGGGCAGGCGGCCCTGGCCGATTCGCCACACCGCGATGGGAAACTCCCACAGGCCCGCGTCGATCCGGTGAGGGCTCGTGTCGGTGGGGGCGACGCGGTCGCGCAGCGCCGGCGAGTCGTGCTGGCTCGAGTCGTAGGCGAGGCCCTGGTCGGCCAGCACCTCGTATGCCCAATGAGAGCTGCGCGTGATCGAGAAGGCGGGCGCTCGGTAGCCGACCGGCGTCCGGCCGGTCAGCTCCTCGATCGTGGCGCGGGCGGCGCGCAGGTCGGCGGCGAAGTCGTCCGGCGTCTGCGTGTGGACGGGGCGGTGAGCGTCGCCGTGGCTGCCGATCTCGTGGCCGCGTTCGGCGACGCGCTTGACGAGGTGCGGGTGGGCCCGGGCCGCCATCCCGAGCACGAAGAACGTCGCTCTCGCCCCGAGCTCATCGAACAGCGACAACAAGGCGTCGGTCTGGCGCTCGAGCGCCGGCCCGGGGTCTTCCCAGTTCGCAACGCCCACGCGCCGGCGGACCAGCTGGTGCCAGTCCTCGAAGTCGACGCTGAGCAGGAGCGTGGGGCGGTCGCCGGGCATGCTGGCCGCAACCGTAGCTCGGATCGCTTGGCATAACCGTAGCTCGGATCGCTTGGCATATATCTCGCGCTATTCGCGAGTTATCTGCCAAACGTCGCCTGGGCGGCCCCGGGTCTAGCCGCCGGCGACCAACCGTCGGCCGATCACCCGCTGGCCGACCCGCACCGGTGTCAGCAGTCCGAGCCGCGAGGCCATCCTCATCGAGTCAGCCCAGCGGGACAGCCCCGAACTGGATGAGTCGTGAAACGCGCCGGCCTCGATCAGCTCGAGGTACCAGTCGATCGTGTCCGCGAGCGTCGCATCGAGCGGCCGCGCCTCGTAGCCGAGCTCGTCCCGGGCCCGTTGCGAGGTGAACCGCCAGTCCTGGCCCATCAGCTCGAAGGCCTCGGCCGAGATCGCTCCGGGCAGCCCGAGCGCCTCGCGGATCCGGGCCGCGCGGCCAATGGCACGCGGCAGCACCATGATCGGATACCGGACCCCGGACAGCTCCGCGACCCGATCGATCAGGTGGGGCCACACGAGGTTCACGCCACCGAGGATGTAGCGCTCCCCGGGCGTGCCGTGGTCCGCCGCGAGCAAGTGGCCGGCGGCCACGTCCTCGACGTCGACGAAGTTCATTGGCGCGTCGATGACGCCGGGAAGGCGGCCACGCAGGTAGTTGCCGATCGTCCGGGTGGACGTCTCGCCGGGCTGCGAGCGGTTGACCGGGACGCCGAGCACGTAGGCCGGGTTGACCACGACCACCTCGACGTCGTGGCGCTCGGCCGCCTCGAGCGCGGCGCGCTCGCCGGCGTGCTTCGAATCGGGATAGACGAGACCGAGCCAGTCCTCGGGATAGTCGGTTCCCTCGTTGGCGGGACCGTTTCCGTTCGCCACGCCGATGGCCGAGATCGTCGAGGTCACCACTACGCGCCGCACGCCGGCGGCGGCCGCGGCCTGCACCGCGATGTCCGGGCCACGGGCGTTCAGCTGCCACACGTGTTCGATCGGGCTAGACGCGACGTACCCGGCGACGTGGAACAGCACGTCGGCGCCCCGCAGCGCCCGGCGCATCGCCGAGTAGTCGAGCACGTCGGCCTTGGTGCGGCGATACGGCACGCCGCTGAGCGCCTTCAGACGCTGGGGGTTGCGGTAGATGACCCGCACCTCGTCGCCTCGTTCGGCGAGCGCGCGGGCTACGTGCGCGCCGACGAACCCGGTGGCGCCGGTAACGCACACCTTCATGGGCCCTCTCCTGGTCGGGTCGCCTCCACGCACTAGGTGCCTTCCCCCGGACACCGATGTCCATGCGCCCGATTACGGACGTTCACAGGAATTGAGCTAAGGAACTTGTCGGCGGCGCCTGACGGCGGCCCGTTAGTCGATCGCCCGCCGGTAGAACCCTCGCACGCCGATCGCCATCAGCGCGCTGACCGACCCGACGAGCACGACGATGCACACCCAGGGCGTGATGTGCGGCACCGAAGGCACAAGCGCGGCGCGCATCGCCTCGCTCACGTAGGTCATCGGATTGCACGCCGTCACGACCTGGAACCAGCGCAACCGCGAGAGCGACGGCCACGGATACTGGCTGCAACCCGTGAACAAGAGCGGCGTGAACACCAACGAGAACACGATGTTGATCCGCTGCGGGACGACGAGCGTTCCCATCACCAGCCCCAGACCGGCGCCGAGCAGGCTGCCCAAAACCAGGGCCAGCACGAGCAACGGAACGCCGCTCCAGCGCCACGGGATCGATCCGAGCACCAGGATCCCGACCGGGATCATGATCGTCGTGGCGATGATCGCGCGGAACGTCGCGAACACGACCTTCTCGGCCGCCACCAGCGCGGTCGACATCGGCGCGAGCAACCGATCTTCGATCTCCTTGGTCCACCCGAACTCGATCACCAGCGGGAAGGCCAGCGACTGCATCCCGGTGATCACCGCCGTGAGCGCGAGCAGTCCCGGGAACAGCAGGTGCGAATAGCCGTGCTGGGTGTAGCCGAGCGAGCCGAGCACCTTGCCGAACACGAACAGCAGGAACAGCGGCTGGAGGATCACCTGGGCCAGGAAGACGGGCAGCTCCTTCCAGGTCACGTACAGGTCCCGTCGCAGGACCGCGCCGAACGCGCGGGCCTGGCTCACGCGCGGCGTGAGGTGCGGCGCCGGTGCCGAGGCGACGGCCGCGCTCATCGGAGTGTCCGCCCGGTCAGATGGATGAACACGTCCTCGAGCGTGGGCGTGCCGAGTTCGACGCCCTTGAGCGCGAACCCGCGCTCGGCGAGCAGCGTCGCGGTCGGCGCGATGAGCTGCGACGCCTCGCCCGAGACGTACACGCGCACGCGCCGCTCCGCGGCATCGCCGTCGGGCGTGTCATCGTGAAGCGACTCCACAGCCTCCACGCCGGGGAGCCGCCCGAGCGCCTGCACGAGCGGCTCGGACACGTCGCCGTTCTGGGCCTGCACGCTCAGCTCGAGCGTGGAGCTGCCCGCCAGCCCATGCATCAAAGCCTCGGGCGTGTCGAGCGCGAGCAGCTTGCCGTGGTCCATGATCCCGACCCGGTCGGCGAGCGTGGCGGCCTCGTGCATGTCGTGGGTCGTGAGTATCAAGGTGACCCCGTGGTCGCGCAGCTCGCGCAGCCGGTCCCACACGAACAGCCGCGCCGCGGGATCGAGACCGGTCGAAGGCTCGTCGAGGAACAGAACCATCGGCTCGTGCATGAGGGCCCGCGCGATCATCATGCGCTGCGACTGGCCGCCCGAGAACATGTCGGGCTTGACGTCGCCCCGCTCGAGCAACCCGAACTGCTCGAGCAGCTCGTCGGCGCGCCGAGCGGCCTCGGCTGCCGGGACGCCGTGGTAGGCGGCATGGAAGGTCAGGTTGCGGCGGATCGAGATCGAGCGGTCCAGATTGCTGCGCTGCGGTACGACCGCGAGCAGGCTGCGAGCCCGAACCGGGTCGGCCCCGACGTCGATGCCGCCGATCAGCGCCCGCCCGCTGGTCGGCCGCACCCGCGTGGTCAGCATGCCGATCGTCGTCGTCTTGCCGGCGCCGTTCGGCCCGAGCAGGCCGAACACCTCGCCGGGCGTCACCGCGAATGAGATCCCGTCGACCGCGTTGACCGGCGACTTCGGGTAGCGCTTGACGAGGTCGGAGACCTCGACTGCGGGCGTGCCAACACGCCCATCCGTCCGGACGGCTGTGCTGCTCATCGACCCGAGATTACATACGGCGCTACCCTCGCCGACGTGGTCCCGGAGACGCAACTGGAATCGTCAGATGGCGGGCTCGAGCCCGCCGGCGAGGGCTGGTTCGTGCTGAACGCGCGCGACGCGAAGTGGCTCGACGGCCGCTTCGGCGCCTACACGCGCTTTGAGAACCGGGAGGCCGCTCGGTTCGAACAGCTCGGCTTCAACATCGGTGTGCTTTCCCCCGGCCAGGCGGCGTGCTACTACCACGGCGAGGACGAGCAGGAAGACTTCCTCGTCCTCCAGGGCGAGTGTGTCCTGCTCATCGAGGGCGAGGAGCGTCCGCTGAAGCAGTGGGATTTCGTGCATTGCCCGCCGATGACCGAGCACGTCTTCGTCGGCGCCGGGGACGGACCCTGTGCGCTGCTCGCGGTCGGCACCAGGGTTGGCGCGGACGAGGTCGTCTACCCCCGCTCCGAGATCGCGCTGAAGCACGACGCCGGCGTCGAGGAGACGACGCGGGACCCGGGGGAGGCCTATGCCGGCGTCCCCGCCGACGTACCGGTCGGCTACCAGCCCGGCTGGCTGCCGGGAGACTGAGCCGCCGGCTCGGTCGGGGGTCCGGTGCGCCTCCTTGACCGGCTGACGCAGCGACGCCAAGTCGACCCGCCGCAGCGCGGCTCGCTCGCGAACGCCGTTCGTGATGCGGCGCGGTTCGACCGCCGGCGCGTCTCCGCCGCCGGCGGGCTGATGGCTGCGATCCCCGTCGTCGCCGTGCTCACGATCGGCGAGGTGGCGTGGAGCGCGGTGGCCGGCGTGACGATGGGCGCCGGCGCGATGCTGGTCGGCATCGCCTGGCGCATCCGCGGCGGCCGCCCTCCGCTGGCCGTCCTCGCCACCGATGCCGTGGTGATGGCGATATCCACCTTCGTCGGCTCGCTGACCGGGTCGGTGTCCTGGCTGCACCTCGTCGTGCTGTGCGTGTGGGCGCTGGCCGGCGGCCTGCTCGTGAGCCTCGGGAATCGCGGCGCGTTGATCGGCAACCAGGCGGTCCTGGCTCTGATCGTGTTCGGGCGCTTCAGCCAGCCCGCGGGCGCCGCGCTCGGCCTCGCCGGACTCGTCCTGGCGGGCGGCCTCTCGCAGGTGCTGTTCCTCGCCATCGTCCGCTGGCCGACGCCACTGCGGGCTCAGCGCGAGGCGACCGCGGCGGCCTATCGCGTGCTGGCCGGACTCGCCACCGCGTCTCCGGATACCTCGACGCTGCCCGCCGCCGAGGTGCTCGACGAAGCGCAGGCCGGTCTGTCCTCGCTCACGCTGTTCGGTGACCCGGCCCTCGTCAACCTGCGCAATCTGGTCAGCGAGGGCCTTCGCATGCGCGTCGAGCTGAGCGCGATCCACGTGCTGCTCACCCGCCGCCAGTCGAGCGCCGGCGACCCATCGCGCGAGGCCGCCGAGCAGCTGCTGGCGAAGGCGGGCGCGGGCATGGAAGAGATCGCACGCGCGATCGAGGGGGATCGCAAGGCCGCGGCCTCGCTCCCGGCCACGATGAAGGAGCTGAGCGCCCAGGCGGACGGACTGGTTCGTGATCGCGAGGAATCCGCGCCCCTGCTCGCCCGGCGCCTGGCCGGACTGGCCGGGCAGCTTCGCGCCGCCGCCGCGCTCGCGATCAGTGCCGGCGAGGGCGGGAGCCTGCGCGACCGCCGGCCCCAGCGCCCAGCCAACCGCCCCCGCGAGCAACTCGCCGCCGCACTGGCCTTGCTCCGGGACAACGCCAGCCTCGAGTCGCCGGCCGGCCGCCACGCGGTACGGCTCGCCGTGGTCGTGCTGATCGCGGAGCTGGCCTCGCAGCACCTCCCGCTTCAGCGCGGCTACTGGATGGTCGTGGCCGCCGCCACCACGCTGCGTCCCGAGTTCGGCGCCACCTTCACCCGCGGCACCGAGCGCGCGCTCGGAACGGCCCTGGGCGTCGGGCTGGCGGGAGCGATCACCGTCTCGCTGCATCCGTCGGGGACGGTCACGATCGTGCTCGTCGGGCTCCTCGCGTGGGCGGGCTACGCCGTCTTCCCGGCCAGTTTCGCCGCCGGCTTCGCGTTCATCACCGTTGTGGTCGTGTTCCTGCTGAACGCGATCAGCCCCGACACGCTGGCCACCGCCTGGGCCCGACTGATCGACACGCTCGTCGGTGGCTCGCTCGGACTGATCGCCTATGCCGTCTGGCCGACGTGGTCGAACGTCTCGGCCCGGCAAGCTCTGGCTGAACTGGTGGCCACGCAACGTGCCTATCTCGCAGCGATTCTCGGGGCCTTCGTCCGGGGCCGTCGTCCCGACGAGGCCGAGGTGCGCTCGCTCGGCCGCCGGGCCCGCGTGGCGCGCACCAACGCCGAGTCGACCGTGGCCCGATCGCTGTCCGAGCCACATACGCGCCAGATCGACGCCGAGGAGAGCCAGAGCGCGCTCGCCGCGCTCCGTCGCGTGATCCGCTCGGCGCACGTCCTGAGGCTCGACATCCAGGAGGACCGCCCGCGCGATCCACTGCCGGCTCTCGAGCCGCTCGCCGACGCCCTCAGCGTCATGCTGGAGCGCGTCGAGGTGGCGCTGCGCTCCTCACCCGACGATCGCCCGCCAGCGCGGACGCTGCCCGATCTGCGCGCGCGGTTCCTCGCCTTCGAGCGGACCGTCGTCGATAGAGACGCCGGGGATGCGGAGGGTCTGCTGTCCGAGCTCGACGAGATCGTCGACGCCGTCAACAGCCTCGCCCAGGACCTTGAGCTAGGGTCCCGATCCGGGTCGCCGCAGGAAATAGGGTCGCCGGCGTGAAACTTTTCCGGCGTTGCGTCACGAACGGCGTCGTTAGGGTACCCTAAGCCTCGGATGGCTCAAGGATCGCCGGAACCCGTGCCTGCCACGGCATCGCGACCCGCCACCCGGCGCCGGCCGGGCGAGCGCATCGCCTTCTACGTGTGGACCGCCCTGGCCCTCGCGGTGGCGGTCGTCGTCGTCGTGCTCGGCTGGCACGCTCGGGGCGGCACCACCGACCCGACCGCGCTGCCGCCAGGCCACCGCCTGAGCAACGCCACCGTCGTCATCAACAGCGCGATCCTCGTCTTCCGCGAGGGGCTCGAGACGATCCTCGTGCTCGCGGCGGTCACCGCGAGCTTCCTCGGCGGCAACCGGATCTACCGGCGGCCGGTCGCGGCCGGCGGCGCTGTGGCTCTCGGCGCCGGCGTCGTCACGTGGCTGTTCGTGGTCTGGCTGATCGGCCGCTTCCACGGCGGCGAGTTTGTCGTCCAGGCCGCCACCGGCATCCCGTCGCTGATCGTGCTGCTGATCGTGATGAACTGGTTCTTCCACAAGGTCTACTGGACCGGGTGGATCTCCCATCACCACAAGCGCCGGCGCGGCCTGCTGTCGGCGGATCCGGACACGAACCGCCGGCGGCTGCTTCTGGGGCTGGCCCTGCTCGGCTTCACGTCGGTCTACCGCGAGGCCTTCGAGATCGTGATCTTCCTGCAGAACCTGAGGGAGCTGTACGGGGCGAGCGTCGTGCTCGAAGGCGTCGTCATCGGACTGCTCTTCACCGGCGCGGTCGGCGTGCTCACCTTCGCGCTGCACCAACGGCTTCCGTACCGCCGCCTGCTGATCATCACCGGTGTGATGCTCCTGTTCGTCCTGCTCGTGTCGGTCGGCGAGGAGGTCAACGAGATGCAGCTGGCCGGCTGGATCGGGACGACGAACATCTCGTGGCTGCACCTCCCGGGCTGGACGGGCACGTGGCTCTCGCTGTTCCCCAACTGGGAGACATTCGCCGGGCAGTTCCTCGCGCTCGGCCTGGTCGTCGGCTCCTACCTCCTCGCGCAATACATGCGTGTGTGGCGCCCCCGTCAGCGGGGAGAGCAGCCCGCGAGGATCGCCGACGCGCCGCCCGAGCGCCCCGCCGAGCGCGACGTACGCCGCCCGGCCAACGCGCTCGCCTGACTCGCGTCAGACCGCTGAGCGGGCCGGCCGGCCGCTGCGCGCCAGCTTGCGTCGCCCGTTTGCGTCGAGCACGGTCTTGCGGAGCCGCACCGCGTGTGGGGTGACCTCGACGCACTCGTCCTCGCGCAGGAACTCGAGCGCCTGGTCGAGCGACAGCTCGCGCTTGGGCACGAGCCGGACGAGCTCGTCAGCGGTCGAGGAGCGCATGTTGGTCAGATGCTTCTCTTTGGAAGCATTCACGTCGAGATCCTCGGCGCGGGAGTTCTCGCCGACGATCATTCCCTCGTAGACCTCGTCGCCCGGCGCGACGAACAGCGTCCCGCGCTCCTGGAGGTTGTAAAGGGCGAACGCCGCCACCCGGCCGCGCCGATCGGACACCAAGGAGCCGGTCGGCCGCGTACGGAGCTCGCCGTGCCAGGGCTCCCAGCGGTCGAACACGTGATGGACGATCCCGGTGCCGCGCGTCTCGGTGAGGAATTCGGTCCGGAAGCCGATCAGCCCGCGCGCGGGGACGAGGTAGTCCATCCGCACCCAGCCGGTGCCGTGGTTGACCATCTGTTCGAGGCGGCCCTTGCGCATGGCAATTAGCTGGGTGATCACGCCGACGTAATCGTCGGGGGCGTCGACGCTCAGGCGCTCGATCGGCTCACACAGCTTGCCGTCGATCTCGCGGGTGACGACCTGGGGCTTGCCGACCGTCAGCTCGTAGCCCTCGCGCCGCATCAACTCGACCAGGATCGCGAGCGCCAGCTCGCCGCGGCCCTGAACCTCCCACAGGTCCGGGCGATCGGTGTCCAGAACGCGTAGGGAAACGTTGCCCACCAGCTCCCGGTCGAGCCGCGCCTTGAGCTGCGACGCGGTCAGCTTGTCGCCGTCCTGGCCGGACAGCGGCGAGGTGTTGATCCCGATCGTGACCGATAGTGAGGGCTCGTCGACCGTGATCACGGGCAGCGGGCGGGGGTCATCGGCCGACGCCAGCGTCTCGCCGATGGTGATCTCGGGGATTCCCGCCACCGAGATGATCTCGCCCGGGCCGGCCTCTTCGGCCGGGACGCGTTCGAGCGCCTCGGTCACGTAGAGCTCGCTGATCCTGACCCGTTCGATCTCGCCGCTCGCCCGGCACCACGCCACCGTCTCGCCGCGGCGGATCGTCCCGTGGCGGACGCGGCAGATCGCGAGCCGACCCACGTA
>DATBYI010000634.1:0-2156 GCA_036513815.1 Solirubrobacteraceae bacterium | reverse complement strand
CCCGAGCGATCCGAGCGATAGTTGACGCCCACGCGCCAGCCATCCCGCGCCAGAGCGCGAGCGATCGCCGCGCCGATGCCGCGCGACGCGCCGGTGACGAGCGCGGAGCGATCCCGCGACGCGGACGCCTCAGGCATCCTCGGAGCCTCCCCACTCGATCACGCCGGCACCCCAGGTGAACCCGGCCCCGAATGCGCTCAGCAGAACCAGCGCGCCGGGCCTCAGGCGACCGTCGAGCTCGGCCGCCGCGAGACCCAGCGGCAACGTGGCCGCCGAGGAGTTGCCAAGGTTCTCGATGACATCCACGACTCGCTCCGGGGGAAGCTGAAGCTTTTCCGCCAGCGCGCGCAGAATCCTGCCGTTGGCTTGGTGATAGACGAAAAGGTCGATGTCCTCGAGGGTGAGTCCGGCGCCGTCGACCGCCGCCGCCGTCGCCTCTCCCATCCGCGCCACCGCGTGACGATAGACCTCGGGTCCGTCCATCCGGAGCTTGCGATCGTCGTGGTCGATGTGGATGGCGGGCGCCCCGGAGCCGTCGGCGCCGAGGATGATCGGCCCGATCCCCCCGAGTTCGCCGGCCGCCCGTCCGACTACGACCGCACCGGCGCCGTCTCCGAACAGCGGCGCGGTCCGCTTGTCCTCCCAGTCGACGATCCGGGTCGTGAAGTCGGCGCCGATCAGCAGCACGCGCTCGGCCCGGCCGGTCTCAATCTGCGCTGCGGCGAGCGACAGCCCGGACAAAAAGCCGGTGCAGGCGGCGCCGAGGTCGATCGCGCCGGCGCGCTCGGCGCCGACGGCGTGCGCCACGATCGGCGCCGCGTTCGGCATCAGCTCGTCCTGGGTCAGCGTCGCCACGAGGACAAGATCGACCTCCGCCGGGTCGACCCCGGCGCGGCTCAGGGCCGCCGAACCGGCGCGGGCCGCGAACTCGGACAACCGCTCGTCCGGCGCGGCGACCGGGCGCGAGCGGATCCCCGTGCGCGACACGATCCAGTCCTCGCTGACGCCCAGACGCTCGGCGAGCTCGCGCGTCGAGACGCGGCCGGCCGGAACCTCCGCCGCCACCGACAGGATCGTCGGCCGCGCCGGCTCAAGCGCCTCCGCCGCCGCGTGCCCGGCACTCGCGGCGTGTGCCTGCCCACCGATCCGGCCCGACTCAAGCACTGGCCGGCTCCACGTCTCGCAGCGTCCGCTTGACCAGTCCGGTCAGCACCCTCCCGGGACCAACCTCGACGAACTGCTCGGCGCCACGCTCGTGCAGGGCGAGCAGCGTCTCGCGCCAGCGCACCGGCATCGTCAGCGCCTGTGCGAGCTGCTCTCGCACGTCCTCGAACGGCGCCGCGGTCACCGCCGAGAAAACCGTTACGCCCGATCGCGCGGGCGACACCTCGACCCGATCCAGGGCGGTCCGGAACTCGGGCACGGCGCCGGCCATCATCGGCGAGTGAAACGCGCCCGTGACCGGGAGCTCCATGGGCCGGAGTCCGAGGGCCTCGGCGGCGGCAATCGCGTCGGCAAACGCGGAGCGGTCCCCCGAGAGCACGATCTGTTGTGGCGAGTTGTCGTTGGCCACCGCCAGCCCGTGCGCCTCGGCCAGCTCAGGCGCGTGCTCAGCCGCGCCACGACCCATGACCGCGAGCATGCTGCCGTCGCCGGCCGCCTCGCCGGACTCCTGCATCAGCTTGCCGCGCAGCGCCACGAGCTCGAGTCCCGCGCGCTCCTCGAGGCAACCAGCCACGACGAGCGCCGCCAGCTCGCCCAACGAGTGACCCGCCATGACCTCGCCGGCGGGGCATCCGAGCGCCTCCCACCCGGCCAGGCTCGCGCAGAAGATCGCGGGCTGGGCATACCGAGTCCCGTCATCGACGCGTTCGAAGGGGTCGTCCCCGACCACCTCGGAAGCGAGCGCCAACAGATCTGGTCGCACCTCGGCGACCGTTTCGCGCATCTCGGGGGTTTGACTCCCTTGGCCGGGGAACAGGATTGCGGTTAGTCCCATTCTGGTATCACCCTACGCGGCAGTTCGGATCCAGATACAGGTGCCTCGTGGTCTTCCCCCCGTTCGGGGGGAGGCGCAAATCGCCCGGATCTAGGGCCCATAAGGCGCCTCAAATCGACATGAGCCTCCCCGACCCAACATCGACCTCCGCCGCCCT
>DATBYI010000633.1:0-10036 GCA_036513815.1 Solirubrobacteraceae bacterium | reverse complement strand
AGCGCAAGCACCAGCACGGCGATCAGGCAGGCGAATACGGTCCCGAGCCAGGCCAGACGTCCCAGGTCCACGGCCGTATTGTCGTCGTCGCCTCCGACGCCAGGGTCTGGTGTCACGGGATCTTCGCGGTCGAGTTCGCTGATTGTGGGTGGTGGCGTTCGCAAATTCCGAAAAAGTGATCTATGCCATGATGCGGCGTCTCGCACTCACCGGAGAGAATCGCCCCGGCTCAGGGTACGGCTTAAAGCGTCGTCCGCCGCTCGTGTTAGCGTCGGGGATTCCTACCACCTCGAAGGAGGGAGCAAGTGACAAAGCAAGAATTTGTCGACCAAGTCGCGGACCGAGCTGGATTGAGTAAGAAGGACGCGGCAGATGCGGTCGACGCTTTCCTGAATACGGTGGAGGACGCGCTCAAACGGGGCAGCGAAGTGTCGTTCTCAGGCTTTGGCAAGTTCACCGTTTCGCAGCGCAGCGCTCGCGAAGGCCGCAACCCGGCCACCGGCGAGAAGATCCAGATCGCCGCTTCACGCGTGCCGCGCTTCACCGCCGGCGCGGGGCTGAAGAAGGCGGTCAAGTAGCCAGATGGGGCTGGCTGGATGCTGCGGTCGCGAGCGGGATGCCGTGGCCGTAGCGTCCATCGAAGGCGTGGCCGGGCCTAACGACCCCTCCGGCGTCCCCCGTGACAGCTCCGGCGTCGGAAGCTTCGGCGACCTGGTGGCCGAGCGGGTTGCCTCGCGCGGGTCGCAGGTAGTTCTCGGGCTCGATCCCGACCCCAACCGCTTGTGGCCGGCCGCGCTCGATCTGGCGGGCGCGCCGGCTGGGCCGTCACAGGCCCACCCCGGCGCCACCGCCGGTGCCACCCTCGGCGGCGACACCTCAGGCCGCGCCGGCGGCGCCACCGTCGTCGACGACTCTCCCGCGGCCCGCGCCGCGCGCGCGGTCGCCGCCCACTGCGCCCTCGTCATCGAGGCGACGGCGGAGCAGTGCGTGGCGGTCAAGCCGCAGGTGGCGTGCTTCGAGCGCCTGGGCGCCCCCGGGTGGAAGGCGCTGGCCGACACGGTGGCGGTGGCGCACGAGCACGGTCTGCTCGTGATCGCGGACGCCAAGCGCGGCGACGTCGAGGTCACGGCAGCGGCCTACGCGCAGGCGTTCCTCGGCGAGACGCCGACGCCTTACGGTCCGGTGCCGGGGCTCGGAGTCGACGCTATGACCGTGAACCCGCTGCTCGGGCGCGACTCGCTCGATCCGCTCATCACCACCGCGCGCGCCCACGGCCGGGGCCTCTTCGTGCTCGTGCGGACCTCGAACCCGGGCGCCGCCGACGTGCAGGAGCAGGAGCTCGGGAACGGTGGCGCGGTCAGCGACCACCTCGCCGACATCGTCGATGCGATCGGAATCGCGGGGACCGGCGCCAGCAGGCTGTCCGACGTCGGCGCGGTCGTCGGGGCCACCGCCCCGGGGCGGCTGGGAGCGCTGCGCGAGCGCATGCCGCGGGCCATCTTCCTGCTGCCCGGCATCGGCGCCCAGGGCGGGCGCGTCGAGGAGCTCGCGTCGGCCTTCGCACCCGGGCCGGCCGGCGGGCTGGTCTCTTCTTCGCGCGGGATCGTGGCCGCCTACGAGCAGTCCGGCGGCGACCCGGCGGCGGCGGCGGCGCGCGAGGCGGGCCGTCTGCGCGAGCTGGCCTGGCGCCTGACCGGGTGAGCGCAACGCTCTCGACACGCGCCCAACGTCGCGCTCGCTCACTTGCCGACGCGCCCGCTCGCCGAGGCACCCACTTGTATGATCGCGCCTCCGATGGTGGGGTGGAGGAACCCAGCGCGTTACTTGGCCCCGCTCGCGATCGCAGCGGTGGCGGCGGTCTCGTACGTGATCGTGCACAAGGCGCTGATGCACAAACACGCGGCGCCCGTCCCGATCGTGCAGACGACGACATCGACCACCGGCACCGCCACCACCCACGACGTCTCGGTCAAGGCGAAGTTCTACGTGGTTCGGCCGAACGACACGCTCTCGGAGATCGCCGCCCGGACCGGCGTGTCGATCAGCACGCTGGAGAAGCTGAACCCGACCGTCAATCCCGCCGCTCTCCATCCGTCGCAGCGCCTTCGGCTGCGGCGGTGAGGTAAGCGGTGGCTGGGCGGATGGCCGCGACGGCCAAGCTGTTCGCGCGCGCGATTCCGGTCGTGACGGTGCTTGCCGCGAGCCTCGCGCTGCTCGCAGCCCCCTCCGCGGCCGGTGCTTCCACGCCGCCGGCTCCGTCCCTCCCGGTGCGAGCCTCCGCCCTCATCGAGGAGAGCTCCGGGCAGCAGCTCTTCGGTGACAACGCGAACGCTGAGCTTTCGATCGCCAGCACGACCAAGCTGATGACCGCGCTGGTGACGCTGCACCATGCCCGGCTCAGCCAGGTGTTCACCGATCCCGACTACTACCCGTCCGCGGAGGACTCCCAGATCGACCTCGAGCCGGGCGAGCGGATGAGCGTGCACGACCTTCTGATCGCGATGATGCTTCCGAGCGCCGACGACGCCGCGGAGGATTTGGCCTACAACGTCGGGCACGGCTCGGTGGCGCGGTTCATCGCGATGATGAACGCCCGCGCCCGCGAGCTCGGACTCACGAACACCCACTACTCGACGCCGAGCGGGCTCGACACGCCCGGTAATTACTCGAGCGCGAACGACCTCACCAAACTGGCGCGCTACCTCCTGCGCAGCGAGCCGTTCATCCGGGCGGTGGTGGCCAAGAAGGGCGCGGTGCTGCGGACCGGAAACCACGTCCGGGTCGTAGCCAATCTGAACGATCTGGTGGACCGCTACTCGTGGATCAACGGAGTCAAGACGGGGCACACGCTGAGCGCGGGCTACGTGCTGGTCGCCTCGGGGACGCAGAACGGCATGACGCTGATCGACGCGGTTCTCGGCACGCCGAGCGAGGCCGCTCGGGACGCCTCCGCGCTGGCCCTCCTGAACTGGGGCTTCGCGGACTTCAGCCTCCGCACGCCCGTCCGCGCCGGCCAGACGATCGCCAGGGCCACGGTGAACGGCAATCCCAAGCAAACGGTCCGCCTCATCGCCCGGTCGACCGATACGCACGTGTTCGCCAAAGCCGACCGGATCGGCCTTCGCGTCCACGCCCCCGCGCGGCTGGTCGGACCGCTGCCCGCCAACGACGTTGTCGGCTGGGTCTCGGTCCGCGACGGCGGGCAGGTCCAGGCCCGGGTTCCCCTTGTGCTGGCCAGCGCGGTGCCACAAATCAAGCACTCGACCGATCTCAAGAGCGTGGTCGTGCTATCGGCTACGCTGTCGGGACTAGTGCTGGCGGCGGGTGCGGCAATCGGCCTCAGAATGTTTTGGCGCGAATGGTCGAGGGGATAAGGCGCGGCGGAAATACTTGGCCGCCATGATCATCACCGTCACCCTTAACGCCGCGCTGGACAAAACGCTCGAGGTGCCGAACTTCCGCGTCGGACGTCGGCACCGCTCGGTGGAGCAGACCACGATGCCGGGGGGCAAGGGCGTCAACGTCGCGCGGGCCCTGAAGCGCCTCGGCCAGCCGGTCATCGCGACCGGCTTTGCCGGCGGCGCCACCGGCAACATGATCGTCGACGCACTGGGTGACGAGGCGATCCTCAACGGCTTCGTCCGCATCCGCGAGGAGTCGCGCACCAACACGGCCGTCCTCGACCCCACGACGGGAGTCCACACCGAGATCAACGAGCGCGGGCCGACGATCTCCGCTCACGACCTCGAGCTGTTCCGCGACAAGCTCCTCTACCTCGCGCAGGGCGCGAGCATGTGCGTGTTCGCCGGCAGCCTGCCCCGCGGCGTGCCGCCCGACGTGTACGCCGGCCTGATCCGCGAGATCAAGAAGCTCGGGGTGACGACGATCGTCGATACCGAGGGTGAGCAGCTCCGGCTGGCCGCGCGCGCCGAGCCCGACCTCGTCTCGCCGAACGAGCTCGAGGCCGAGGAGCTCGTAGGGCACGAGTTCAACGACATCGACGACCGCTCTCGCGCCGTCGTCGAGATGACGCGGCTGGGGCCCGCCGAGGCGATCATGACCGTGGCGGACGGCTGCTACGCGTACGTGCAGGAGGGCAGTGGCCACGCCCTTTATCGCCTACGCATCGAGGAGCAGGAGGCGCGCTCGACGATCGGCTCGGGCGACGCGTTCCTGGCCGGCTACATCGCCGCCCGCTACCTCGGGCGCTCGAGGGTCGAGTGCCTGCGCTACGGCGTCGCGTGCGGCGCCGAGTCGGTTCAGCACTTCGGCGCCGGTCTGATTGACCCCGCCGCGGTCGACCGGCTGCTCGGCGAGGTCGAGCTCGAGCATCTCGAGATCCGCGCCGAGATCCGCTGACGACCAGGAGCCCAGCGCAGCCCCCGCCGGGCGCCGCGCGGGGCGCCGCCGACCCTCCGATTTTCCCGCAGTTTGCCGGGTCCGGACCGCCTGACCGCCGAGACCCCGCTGCTAGCATCGATCGCCCGATGGTTTTCGCCCCGCTGCCGTCCGCGCCCACGAATACGATGCCGCAATGGAAGTAGAGATCGGACGCGGCAAGAAGGCTCGGCGGGCGTACGGGTTCGACGAGATCGCGATCGTGCCCTCGCGCCGCACGCGCGATCCGGACGACGTCGACATCTCCTGGACGCTCGGTCCTTACCGGTTTGAGCTGCCGCTCGTGGGGGCCGCGCTCGACGGTGTGGTGTCGCCGGAGACGGCCGGGATCATCGGCAAGCTCGGTGGCTTGGCCGTGCTCAATCTCGAGGGCATCTTCTGTCGTTACGAGGACGCGGACTCTCAGCTCGAGCGCATCTCGACCTTCTCCAAGGACATCTCCACGCGGGAGATGCAGGACATCTACCGCGAGCCGGTCAAGCCCGAGCTGATCGCCCAGCGGATCGAGGAGATCAAGTCGCACGGCGTCGTCGCCGCAGCGTCGCTGACCCCCCAGAAGGTGCGCAGGTACTACGAGGTCGCGCTCGAGGCGGGCCTCGACATCCTCGTCATCCAGGGCACGGTCGTCTCCGCCGAGCACGTCTCGCGCGATGAAAGTCGGCCGCCGCTCAACCTCAAGGAGTTCATCCGCGAGCTGGCGCCGACGCCGGTGGTCGTGGGTGGATGCGCCTCCTACCACACGGGACTTCACCTGATGCGGACGGGCGCCGCCGGCGTGCTCGTCGGCGTCGGCCCCGGCGCCATCTGCACGACGCGCGGGGTGCTCGGGATCGGCGTGCCGCAGGCCACGGCCATCGCCGACGTGGCGGCGGCTCGCTCGCAGCACATGCTCGAGACGGGCGAGTACGTCAAGGTCATCGCCGACGGCGGCATGCGCAACGGTGGCGACATCGCCAAGGCGATCGCCTGCGGCGCCGATGCGGTGATGCTCGGGTCCTCGCTGGCCCGCGCCTACGAGGCGCCCGGGCGCGGATACAACTGGGGCATGGCGACCTTCCACCCGACGCTCCCGCGCGGCACCCGCATCGCCACGACGCCCAACGGCACGCTCGAGGAGATCATCAAGGGCCCGGCGCGCGAGAACGATGGGACGTTCAACCTGATGGGCGCGCTGCGCACCTCGATGGCGACGTGCGGCTATCGCGACATCGCCGAGTTCAACCGCGCCGAGCTCGCGGTGGCGCCGGCGCTGCAGACGGAGGGCAAGCACCTCCAGCGCGAGCAGGGCGTCGGCATGGGCGCCAAGCCGACGGCTGCAGCAGTAAGTGTCGAGTAGTACAGGCCTCGCTCCGCTCGGCATCCCTGGGGCCGGGCGGGCCCGTCCGGACAGTGATCGCGGTGCGTCGACCGAAGAGGTCGTCGTCCTCGACTTCGGAGGCCAGTACTCGCAGCTGATCGCCCGCCGGGTCCGCGAGTGCGGCGTCTTCTCCGAACTGCTGCCCCATCACGTCGGGATCGAGGAGATCAGGCGACGGCGCCCCAAGGGCGTGATTCTCTCCGGCGGGCCGGCGTCCGTCTATGAGGAGGGCGCGCCACCCCTCGACGAGCAGCTGCTCGAGCTGGGCGTCCCGGTGCTCGGCATCTGTTACGGGATGCAGCTGCTCGCGCTCGCCCTGGGCGGGCGGATCGAGCGGGCCGAGGTCGGGGAGTTCGGACGCTCGCAGCTGACCATCACCGACAGCGGCCGGCTCCTGGCGGGCACGCCGGCCGAGCAGACGTGCTGGATGTCGCATCGCGACACGGTGTTCTCGCCCCCGCCCGGCTTCACCGCGCTCGCCTCCTCGACCGCCTCCCCGGTGGCGGCGTTCGAGTCGGCCGAGCGCGGCATCTGCGGCATCCAATTCCACCCCGAGGTGGTCCACACGCCGTACGGCCAGCAGGTGCTGACGAACTTCCTCGAGGATGTGTGCGGGTGCGAGCGCACCTGGAGCCCGGCCTCGGTGATCGAGGAGCAGATCGAGCGGATCCGCGCCCAGGTCGGCGACGGCCGGGCGATCTGCGGACTCTCGGGCGGAGTCGACTCGAGCGTCGCCGCCCTGCTCGTCCACCGCGCGATCGGCGACCGGCTGACGTGCGTATTCGTCGACCACGGCTTCATGCGCAAGAACGAGGGCGCTCAGGTCATCGAGGCGTTCCGCGACCACTTCCAGGTCCCGCTCGTCGCGGTCGACGCGTCCGAGCGCTTCCTGACCCGGCTGAAGGGCGTGACCGATCCCGAGGAGAAGCGCAAGCGGATCGGCGCCGAGTTCATCCGGGTGTTCGAGGAGGAGGCGCTCAAACTCGACGACGTCCATTTCCTCGTGCAGGGCACGCTCTATTCCGACGTGATCGAGTCCGGCGGCAGCACCGGCGCGGCGACCATCAAGTCCCATCACAACGTCGGGGGGCTCCCCGACGATCTCGAGTTCGAGCTGGTCGAGCCGCTGCGCGCGCTGTTCAAGGACGAGGTGCGCGCCGTCGGCGCCGAGCTCGGTCTGCCCGAGCGGCTCGTCTGGCGCCAGCCGTTCCCCGGACCGGGACTGGCCATCCGGATCGTCGGGGGCGAGGCCACGCGCGAGCGCCTCGAGATCCTCCGCGAGGCCGACGCGATCCTCCAGGACGAGATCCGCCAGGGCGGCCTCTACCGCGAGCTGTGGCAGTCCTTCTGCGTGCTGCCGGACATCCGCACGGTCGGCGTCCAGGGCGACGTGCGCACGTACGGAAACGTGATCGCGATCCGCGCGGTGACGAGCGACGACGCGATGACCGCGGATTGGGCGCGCCTGCCGTATGACCTGCTCGAGAAGATCGCGGCGCGGATGATCGGCGAGATCCGCTCGGTGGGACGGGTCGTGCTCGACATCACGAGTAAGCCGCCCGGCACGATCGAGTGGGAGTAGGCTTACGCACTGTTGGTGGGCGTTTGGAGGGCGATTCGGGGGCTTGTAGGGACGTTCGTGGCGGTCGCCTGCGCGCTCGCCGCGACCGCGCCGGCGGCCAGCGCGTCGCTCACGGTGCCGTCCCAGACGTTTACCTCGCTCGCCCAGTTCGAGGCCATGGCCGGCGGCGACGATAACGGCACGACCGCCGGAGAGCAGGGCAGCGGGTTTCGTCATTGGACCCCGGCTGGGATCGCGGTTGACGGCAGCGACCCGGGCTCGACGGCCATTCCGGGCGGGCACACGGCCGCGCTTTCGCCCAGCCGTCTGCAGCCCTGGGGGATCGAGTGGGGTCCCGCGGTGGCGGTGGCCAACGACGGCTTCGCGTCGGTCAACTCGCACGCCGGCTTCACCCCACCCGATTTGTGGGCCCCCTTCAACTCGAACACGACCACGTTTCAGGTCGTCGCGCCTGGATCGCCGACGCAGGCGGTGACCCGCGGGCTCGGGATCGTATTCGTGAGCCCCGGGAACGCCGGCGCGACGATCGACTACTACAGCGGAAACACGCTTGTGGGCCAGGTGTCGCCGCAGAGCGGAACGTCGTTCGCCGGCATGCTGTTCGCCGACCCTGTCGTCACCCGCGTCGACATCACTCTGGGAACGGAGGCGATGTTCGGCTTCGACGGAAGCACTCTCACCCCCGGAACCACGGCCTCGAACACGCTCACCGCCGGCGACGACGTCGTCCTCGCCGAGCCCGGGGCCGGCCAACCGACGGTTTCCGCAACCGCGGGAGTGCCCGCTTCGGCGGTGCTCGGCAGCTTCGATTCGAGCGACCCCGCCGGCGAGATCACGGCGACGATCGATTGGGGCGACGGGACCGGCGCCACCGGCACGATCATCCCCGAACCGGGAGGAGCGTTCGAGGTCACCGGGAGCCATAGCTACGCGACGCCCGGCACCTACACGGCCAACGTCACAATCCAGGACTTCGGCGGCTCCGAGCTGAAAACCCAGGCGCTGATAAAGGTCGCACCGCGGGCCAGCGCGACCAGCGTGACCTGCTCGCCGACGAGCGTTGCGGTGTCGGCCACGACCACGTGCACGACGATCGTCTCGGATCTCGACGGCGGCACCCCGACCGCCCCGACGGGCGTGGTCACGTTCACCACGCCGACCGCGGGCGCGGTGTTCCCCGCTGCCGGCAGCTGCATTCTCGGTCCCACCGCGGCGCCGGGCACGTCGCTGTGTCTGATGCAGTTCGAGCCCGGCCAGCTGCCACCCGCTCAGGCACGGGTCACCGCCGCCTACGGTGGCGACGCCGTCCACGGCGGGAGCGACGCCACAACCACGGTGGCCGTGCGCAGGCAGCGCTGCTCGCTCTCGTCGCTCTCGCGGACGCTGCGGGCGGGCGGGTTCGGCCTGCTCGTGACCTGCGACGCCCGGACCGGCGTGCAGGTCGCCGCGCAGGCGCGAGTGGCGCGCCATGGCGCGTCCAGGGCGTTCCAGCTCGTGTTCGGCGCGGTCCAGGCAGTCGTGACCCCGGGCCGTCCGACCGTGCTCGTGATCAAGCCAAAGCCGGGCGTCGTGCGAACGCTCCGCGCCGCCTTGGCGCACCACCAGCACGTCTCGCTCAAGCTCACGCTGACGGCAAGCTCGCACTCCACCCGCACGACGACGACGAAGCGCGTCTCCGCGATCAGGGGCTCGTGAGCCGCGACAGGATCTGGCGGACGTAACGGCCGAGGTCGGCCGGAAGCGCGTCGCGGGGGAACCACTCGGCGGCGGCGATCTCCACAAGGTCGAGTTCCACGCGGCGATCGTCCAGCCGGCCGTGGAACAGGTGCAGGTTGTCGCGATGGTGGTTGACGCTCACGTACAGCTCACCGAGATCGTCCCAGTGCTCGATCCGGCGGCCGAGCTCCTCGTTCATCTCGCGGCGAGCCGTCTCGAGCGGCACCTCCCGGCGTCGCATCTGGCCGCCCGGGAGATCCCAGGAGCGGCTCCCGTAGCTATGGCGTACGAGCAGGACGTCATCCCCGTGCGTGATGACGCACTTGACCCCCTGCAGCTGCGGTCTGGCCACGAACCAGTACACGCGGAGGCCCACGTAGGCGCAGCGAATCGCCGCCCGGCGAATCCGCAAGGAGAGCCGCATAAGGTCAGAGTACGCGGGATCGCCTATCATCACCCGGAGCCGCGCGATGGACGCGCGGCTTGTGCGTGCCGTGACGGCAACGCGCCATATCTCTCTTACTCCAGCCATGAAGACTTACGTCGCCACCCCAGCAGACCGAGAACGCAACTGGCTCCTCGTCGATGCCTCCGGGCAAACGCTCGGACGCCTCGCCACTCAGATCGCCGACACACTGCGCGGAAAGCGCAAGCCGACGTACACCCCGCACGTCGACACCGGCGACTTCGTGATCGTCATCAACGCAGAGAAGATCTCGGTCACGGGCAACAAGCGCTCTGACAAGCGCTACTACCGGCACTCGGGCTATCCCGGTGGCCTCAAGTCCCGCACCCTCAACGAGATGCTGGAGCGCCGGCCCGAGGAAGTCATTCGACTGGCTGTCAAGGGGATGCTGCCGCGCAACCGCCTGGCCCGGAAGCAGCTGACCAAGCTGAAGGTTTACGCCGGCCCCGATCACCCGCACGTCGCCCAGCAGCCGCAACCGATGGAGACTCACAAGTGATCGAGCGTCCCGAGGACG
>DATBYI010000632.1:0-2097 GCA_036513815.1 Solirubrobacteraceae bacterium | reverse complement strand
GGCTCGTCGAGCAGGATCAGACGGGGGCGGCCGACCAGCGCGGCGCCGAGCGCGACGCGCTGAAGCTCCCCTCCCGACAGCTCGTGGGTGGGCCTGTCGAGCAGGTGGGCGATGCCCAGGGCGAGCGCCACCTCCTCCACCGCGCGCGCGATGGCCGGCCCCGGCTCGTCCCGATTCTCGAGCGGCAGCGCGAGCTCGGCCCGGACCGTGCCCATCACCACCTGCGTCTCGGGATCCTGGAACAGCGTTCCGACGGCACCGGCGAGCTGACCGGGGCCATGCTCGCGGGTGTCCATGCCGGCCACCACCGCCCGACCGGCGAAGACGCCGCCGTGGAAGTGGGGCACGAGCCCGTTCGCGACGCGCAGGAGCGTCGACTTGCCCGAGCCCGACGCGCCCGCCAGCACGACGAGCTCGCCGGGTGCGATCTCGAGCGAGACGTCCTCGAGCGCGGGCGCGGTGGCGCCGGGATAGGAGTAGGTGACTCGATCGACGGAGAGGACGGTCATTCGATCCCTCTCCGGTCGGCGAACGGGAGCAGCGCGCAGACGATCAGTCCGAGCGCGACCGCCACGCCACCCGCCCGGATCGGCGCGTGCAGCGCCGGGTCTGACTCGAACGGCAACCACCCGGCGAGCCGGCCGGCCAGGGCCAGCGCGAGGATCGCCACCGCCGCGGCGGCGAAGGCCAGGTCGTGCCGCGAGTACGGCCGGTGCTGCCGTCGCCCTGCCTCGGGGCGCTGGGCCGAGGTAAGCGGACGCGATCCATATCCCCGGACCTCGAGCGCGGCGGCGACATCGAGCGCGCGGTCGAGCACGCCGCTCGTGGCCGCGCGCATCAACTGCACCCGGGAAGGCGGCCGCCCCGGTCGGCAGCGCTGGGCGTCGCTCAGGCGCCGAGCGTCGCGCGCGAGCACCGGCACCATCCGCGTCGCCAGCGTCGCGGTCAACGCAGAGTGAAACGAGAAGCGCCGGAACATCCGGAGCACCTCGTCGGGGTCGACCGCGACCGTGTACAGGGCGCCGCACAGGACGAGCTCGACCGCGCGCAACCCCAGCACGGCGCCGGCGACCGTCGCCTCGAGCGTGACGTCGACCTGACCCAGTACGGGCAGCGTCCCGAGTCGCGCGATCACCGTGAGCCCGTCGCGTACGACCAGCGCGTTCACGACCATCACGAGCAGCCCCAGCGGCAACGCGAGCAGCGCGGCGCGGCGCATCTCCCTCCACACGCCGGCACCCACGGCGGCGCCGGCGAGCGACACCGCCACCGCGCCGAGGCCAAGCGGCGCCGAGAGCACGAGCGCGGCGATGGCGAGCGCCGCGCAGTAGGCGCAAGTGGCCCCCGCGCGCGCTGCGTGCATCGGGCTCGCGCGCCGGCGGTAGATCACGACGATGCCTTCAACGGCACTGGGAAATCGGTCTGGCCCTGCACCGCGAGCGCGAAGTGATAGTCGAGGCGCGCGGCTGTGAGCGCCGCCGCGGCGGCCGATACGCCCGCCTTGTCGGTCCCGGTGATGATCCACACCGGGGCGCTCGAGTACTGCGCCGTGGCGGCGATCAGGCCCGCGCCGGCGCCCAGCGTGCGCACCAGTTGACCGTGGGGATCCAGGAGGTCGAGCGTGGAGCCGCCCGGGCCGGAGAACCGGGCGTAGATCCCGCTTGAGCCTGGACCGGACTCGATCAGCCCGGCGGCGAACTCCGACCGGACGTCCTGCCACGTCCCGACCACTACCGCGATCGAGTCGGTGCCGGAGCCGCCCGCACCGAGCGCCTGCGTCGCCACCTTCACACCGATTGCGTCGAGCTTGGATGACACTGTCTGACACGCCGCGGCGGTATCCCCGGCGCACTCGAGCGTGGTCGGGTAGCGCCGGCCCCCGATTCCGTGCACGAACGGCTCCGGGAACGAGCCGACGACGGCGGGGATCGAGTCGGTGGCGCTCCAGTCGTGCAGGTCCCACCAGATCCGGTCGCCCTTGTGCACGCCGGTGCCCGCGGCGCCCAGCGAAGCCTCGATGCCGTTGACGTAGTAGAACCAGTCGCGCCGGGAGGACGTGCCGCTGAGGCCGTTGATCGACTCGACGAACCCGCCGCC
>DATBYI010000631.1:0-13654 GCA_036513815.1 Solirubrobacteraceae bacterium | reverse complement strand
TCGAGGCGGACGGCGTGGCCTTGGTCGCGATGCTCGCGCAGCCGATCCTCGACGCCGTCGGCGACCGCGATGTCCAGTTCGCCGAGCAAGGCGATCCGGACAGCGCCGTCGTCATCGACGCTCTCTCGTATTTCAAAGGATGGTCCGGCGAGTGCCAACTGTGAAGACCGTGTTCGATTTCTCGCGCGCGGGGACCAGGGAGCGCGAAATCCTAGTCGATATCGCCGCGTCAGCTCCCCCGTGATCGCTCGGGAAGAAATCCGAGCCGGTGGCGTCCGTACCGACAACGGGTGCGACGCCCCCCGCGTGCCCGGCATCGGCGGCGGCCCGCCACGGCCGCCGCCGTGGTGCCGGCTTGGCCGAGAGACCCGGCCCGATGGCCTGGCCGAGAACCCGGCCGCAACTACTCGTCGCCGACCGCGCCGAGCGTGGCCGGCTCGACCTCGTCCGCGAACTGGTCGCAGAACGCCTGCACGACGGCCGGGTCGAACTGCGTGCCGGCGCCCCGCTGGAGCTGGGCTAGCGCGTCGAGCGGCTCGAGCGCGGGGTGGTGCGGCCGGTCCGAGGTCATGTCGTGGAAGGCGCTGCAGACGAAGACGATGCGCGCTCCAAGCGGGATCGCCGCGCCGGCCACGCCGTCGGGATAGCCGAGCCCGTCCCAGCGCTCGTGGCTGTAGCGGACGAGCCGTGCCACAGGCTCCAGCCCGAGCGGGCCGGCCAAGAGGCGCTCGCCCACGAGCGTGTGCAGGTGGATGAACTGCCACTCGGGGCCGGTGATCTTGCCGGGGTAGCCGAGCACTGCGCCGGGTACCGCGACGTTGCCGACGTCACACAGGTCCATCGCGTTGGCGACGTACTCGATCTCGGCCTCGGGCAAGCCGAGCTCGCGGGCGATCCCGGTGGCGAGCGTCGCCACGTCCTGGCGCGAGCGCACCAGTCTTAGCGCCTCGATCAGGTCCGACGGTGCCCGCCGCCCCGACCTCACGTGGCGCTCCGAGGCGTGCTGGCTGGCGCGCCGAGCGGCCAGCTCGAGCGCCGCCCTCCCCGAGACCGTCTCGCGGGGGAGCGTCGCCTGGCCGACGTCACACGAGATCTGGAAGCCGTCGCCGCTCTCGCTCAGCGCACTCGCGGCCGAGGCGCACAACGCGTTGGTGAACCGCTCCGACCCCACCGCCAGGAGAGCGAAGCTGCCACCGCGCATCCGGTAGGCACTGCCGTAGGAGCCGACCGCGTCCCGCAGCTTGCGGGCCAACCAGCCGAGCAGGACGTCGCCGCAGGCGTCGCCGTAGGCGCTGTTGTAGTCCTTGAACCCGTCGAGCGTGAACAGGTAGAGCGTGACCTCGTGGCCGCGATCGAGTTCGTCCTTCAGATCGGCCACGAGCCGGTCATGGGTGGCCAGCCCCGTGACCCCGTCCGTCACCGTATCGGGCGCTGAATCAGCGTCGCCGGCCGCTGCACCGCCCGAACGCCCGAGCACGATCAGCGTCGCGAGCACGCCGACGATCGCGCCGCTGATGAATCCGATCAGCCAGGGCATGGCGATTTATTGAGGATCGAGCCCGCGCGGGAGCGGGCTAGAGGTTCAGGATCGGGCGAGCCGCCTCGGCGATACGGCGGCCAAGCTCGAGCACCTGCTCGTCGGACCAGTGGGCCAGGTTGACGCCGGCCTGCTGGAACTCACGGCGGATGTTGATCGTCGCCTGAGCGGTGTCGACCGCCCGGCCGAGCTTGGTCAGCGCGTTGGAGACGACGGGCGTATCGAGCGCACTGAGGCCGTTCACCTCGGTCTCGAGCAGCCACGCGCGGAGCGCCTGGGCCTCGGACAGGTCGAGGTCAAGGACGAGCCGGGGCTCGTTGTTGTTCCCGTCGAGACGAAGCTCGTTCAACTGGTCGGTGGCACTCATTTGCTCGAAGCCCTCCATAGCGGCGGTGGCCCCGCGCCGTCGGCGCTCGGGCGATTGGGGTTTTCAAACCCGGTTATCGACCGGCATGCCACGGACCTTGAGCCTCGGACGTACTTGTTGACCGAGCCTCTACGGAAGCGCCGCCGCCAGGTTCTCCACTGGGACAAGTGAGCTGACGATCTCAGCCAGCTTGCCGCTGTAGAAAAAGTGACCGCCCTCCGGCGCCACCCGCGCCGTGCACTGGGGGATGACCGCCGCCAGCGCCCGCGCATGCGCGAGTGGGACGAGCCAGTCGCTGCCCCCGTGCCAGACCGTGACCGGGATGCGCATCTCCGCGGGATCGAAGCCCCAGGAGCGCCGGCACACCACGTAGTCGTCGATCATCGCCGCGGTCGGCGTCTCTCCGCCGAGACCGAGGGCGCGCAGGCACGCGCCGGCCAGGAGCGGTCCGGCGCGGGCCGACCCGAACGGGACGAGCGCGGCCCGGTAGCGCAGGCCGCGAATGGCGCCCCGGCCGTCCGGCGGTCCGAGCGGGCTGACCGCCGCGAGCGCCACCAGCCGCTCCGCTAGTGCCCAGCCGCAGGCGAGCGCGTACGGCGCGCCGGCCGACACGCCGACGACCGAGAACCGCGAATAGCCCAGGATGCTCATGACCTCGCCGACGTCGCGCGCGAAGTCGAGCACCGTTCGACCCGGGCTCGGGTCAGAACCGGCAAATCCCGGCCGGTTGACCACCAGGTAGCGAATCCCGAGCCGCTCGATCAGGAGGTCGAGCTCGGGCGTGCGCCACCGAGGCGACCCGATCGCGCCGTGGCAGTAGAGAACCGGAAACCCGTCCACGGGTCCGGCGGAAAAGAAAGTCATCGACCGCCCGTCCGGCAGGCGGACGGCACGAGCAGGCCCGATCGTGGCGGTCGGCGTCTGGCTCAATGTCCCTGCCGGGCAGGGTAGTCGGTGGCGCAGACGGGCGACGAGCTCGGTAGCGCAGACGAGCGACGAGCTCGGTGGCGCGCCGGCCGACCTCGGAAACTCACCACTCGCCCAATCTCCGGATGGCGAATGGTGGTTGACCCCCCTCTGGCACCGGTTTCGCGCCACTCGCGCCGCGGAGACCGACGAGAGGCGAGAAACCGGGCATGGCACCGGCGCCGCAGAGACCGACGAGAGGCGAGAAACCGGGCATGGCCCCCGACGCCACCGATCCCGACGCCCGCTCGCCCGCTCGCCCGCTCGCCCGGGTCATATCCGCACACTCGACGAAGCCGCGGCGCCGAGCGTGCGCCTATGCCCCATATATGGCGCTGAACCACCATTCACCGACGGGGGCGCGGCGAGTGTGCGGTTTTGACCCACCCGCCGGCGGTCCTGCGAAGGCGAACGGCCAAGGGCGAACGAACCGGAATGCCAGTCCCGACCCGCCGCCGCACGGCGCGCACACCGAGCGCTCGACCGCTCTACGCCAGCCCGTCGAGCACGCGCCGCGCCGCCACCACGAACTCGACCGGCCGCTCGAGCTGCGGGATGTGCGCCGCCCGCGGGATCGTTTCGACGACCGCATCGGGGCGTAGCCCACGGATCAACGAGAGGATCGAGATCGGGACCACGCGGTCCTGCTCGCCCCAGATCAGGCCGAGGGGGACGTCGAGTTTCTGCAACAGCGGGCGCAGGTCCGCGCGCAGCACGACGCTCAGCGCCGCGGCGATCCGCTCGGATCCACCCGAGGCCTCGAACACCATCCGCGCGTCCCCCGCGGACAGCCGCCCGGGCTCGGCGACGGTCCCCCACAACAGCGCTCGGCGCACGGTGGCGCTCCCGGCCAGGCGCGCGCCCACCACGCGCCGCGCGGCGATCACCCGGTCGCTCACCGCGCCGACGCCAGAAACCGCCACCGGGAACCGCCACGGCGTGAACCCTGCCGGCGCGGCGAGGATCAAGCGCCGTACAAGCTCCGGATACCCCGCCGCCAGGTGAACCGCCACCGCGCCACCGAGCGAGGTCCCGAGCAGATCGAACGGGCCGCCGGCGCGTTCGCTCAGCGCGCCCGCGAGAACCCCAGCCACCTCGTCCAGGTCAAAGCCGGACCCGGCCGGCGCCGAGCCACCGAGGCCCGGCAGGTCAGGAGCGAGCACGAGCCGCTCGCGGGCCAGTCGGGGCGCCACGCGGCGCCACACGAGCCGGCTCGCGCCGAGACCGTGAAGCAGCACAAGCGCCTCACCCGACCCCCGCGCGTCGATTGCCACCTTCACTGGCAATTAACAACCCTCATCGATACCGCCACCACCATTGCAGGCGTGAACCGTACGATCGCCGCGCGGGACCTGGGTGGCGATCGTCTCGTCCTGTGCGACGTCGCGCTGTTCTACGCCGAACGGAGCGGCGGGATTCGCACCTATCTGAACGAGAAGTCGCGCTACGCGATCGAGTCGGGCGCGTTCGAGCACCACCTGGTGATACCGGGAAAGCGCGAGCGGCACGCCGGCGGCCGCCACGAGCTCCGGTCGCTCCAGCTCGCCGCGTCGAACGGATACCGGCTCCCGCTGGGTGGGCGGACCGTGCGCGAGACGCTCCGCGCGATCCGCCCCGACGTCGTGATCCTCCACGACCCGTTCTGGCGTCCACTCAGCGTCACCCGGGAGGCACACCGGCTCGGCGCGGCCGTGGTCGCCGTGCACCACGCGTCCCCGGCGCTCCACGCCGCCGGGATCCCAGGACCCGACGCCCTCTACCTGCCGGCGCTCCGACGGATCTACCAGCACGCCTACGAGCACGTCGACGCGGTCATGTCGATCGTCGATCCGTGGATAGATCTGGCGTCTCCCGGTCAAGCCAAATCCGCCGCGATCGAGCTGCGCTTTGGGCTGCACCAGGCGTTCCGGCCGGGACCCGCCGCCCCCAACGACGCACTCCTGTTCGTAGGCCGGGTGTCGCTCGAGAAGCGGATCGCCGACATCCTCGACGCGATGGCGCTGGCCGACTGGGGTCGGCCCCTGCGGATCGTCGGCGACGGACCGGCCAAGCCGTTGGTCGAGGCGCGCGCCCGGCGCCTGTGTCTCGACGACCTGGTCGAGTTCCGCCCGTTCATCTCGGATCGCCGTGCCCTGGCCCGGCTCTACCGCGAGGCGGCGTGCGTCGTCGCGCCGGGCCCGCACGAGACGTTCGGCCTGGCCGTGCTGGAGGCGGCCGCGAGCGGCGCGCGCGTGGTGGCCTGCACCTCGACGCCGGCGGCGGCGCTGGCCGGCCCCCTCGTCCACACCTTCACGCCGAAAGATCCGGTCGACCTGGCCCGCGCCGTCGAGCAGGCGCTCGCGGCGCCGCCCGATCTCCTCGCCGCCTCCGCTCTCGCCGCGAGCATGCGGTGGGAGCGGGTGTTCGAAGCCGAGCTGCACGAGCTCAAGCGCCTTTGTCGCTAGCCGCCCTGACCGACGGCAAACGGCTCGACCGGCTCCGCGCCGAGGCTCATCGCACGCTCGCCGGCAACTGGCGACACGGCTCGCTGGCCGACGGCACCCCGTACGGCTTCACGTGTCCGGCGCCGCCGCGGTACCGCCACCAGTGGTACTGGGACTCGTGCTTTCACGCGATCGTCTGGCGTCACTTCGACCCGGCACGGGCGCGCGAGGAGCTTCGGACGCTTCTGCGCGGAGGGCGGCTCGACGGGTTCATTCCGCACACGATCTTCTGGCACGACCGCGCCGGCTGGCGTCGCGCGCCGTTCTACGCCACGCACTCGGTACGCGGGAACCGCGCCACCGCGCACATCCAGACGCCGTTCCTGGCTCTGGCCTGGGAGCTCGTCGCTGAGGCCTCGCCCGACGACCCAAAGTTCGCCGACGAGGGACTCGACGCGCTGCGCCTGCACTACGACTGGCTGGCGCGCCACCGCGACCCCGACGGCGACGGGCTGATCTCGATCATCCATCCCGACGAATCCGGGCTCGACGACTCGCCCAAGTACGACGCGGTGTTCGGCTGGATGACCCACTACCGGCCCGGCTACTTCTGGCTTGTCGAGCGCTCCCGCCGCCTGCGCTACGACTCGCACGCGATCATCGCTCGCTACGACCAGCACGTCGAGGACGTTCTCGTCAACGTCGTCTACGCGCTCTCTCTGCACGCTATGGCCCGGCTCACCGGCGACGATACGTACCGGCTGCGGGCCGAACACACCGAAAGTGCACTGCTCGAGCGCTGCTGGGACGAGGAGCGGGGGCTCTTCTGGGACCTCGCCGGGCGAGGCCACACCCCCCAGCGCATCTCGACCTGGGCCTCGCTGTCGCCGCTCGCGCTGCCCTCGCTCCCCGAGTCGATCGCCCGGCGCCTGATCGAGGAGCACCTGCTCGACCCCCGGCGATACCGCGCGCCCTTCGCCATCCCGTCGGTGTCGATGGAGGAGCCGAGCTTCCGCGCCGGATGGCACCTGTTCCGCTGCTGGCGCGGGCCCTCGTGGATGAACACCGTGTGGATGCTGACGCCGGCGCTCCGCCGCTACGGCTACGCCGCCGAGGCCGATCGCATCCTCGCCGCGTGCATCGAGCTCGTCGAACGCCACGGCTTTCGCGAGTACTACAACCCGCTCAACGGCGAAGGGCTCGCGGCGCGACGGTTTGGCTGGTCGACCCTGCTGATCGACCTCCTGCCCGCGGGCGAGGGCAGCACCAGCGCACACGCCCACGCGCCATTCCGGGGCAGCGTGGGCCAGGAGCTCTGGTCGATGGGCGCCGAGGCCGCGAGCGAGACGCGGCGACGCATGGGACGCGCCGTCAACGGCAAACGCTGGCGTAACGCGGTCCCGCGACGAACTGCGCCCACTCGGCCCGCGTGAGGTTCCGGCCGGCGAGCGAACAGGCGCGCTGCTCCCACGTCGTCAGCGACATCGGCCAGGTGAAGGCGCCGCCGATGTTGTCGACGGCGAGCAGGCCGTCTCCGTTCGGCTCGAAGGCCGCGGCGGCGGTGCCGTTAGCGTCCGCCGCGAGCCGGGGCCCTTCCTGCTCGAGGCTTGCCGTGAACCAGACCTTGACGGTGCCGTCCTGCGAGCCGGCTATGGCAAAGCGCCGGCCGCTCGCATCGAAGGTCACGTCGGCGATCGCCGAGGAGTCGGCCAGCAGCGGTTGCGCGAGCCGCTTACCGGTGACCGGGTCCCACAGCTCGACGGTTCCCTCCTGCGTCCCCGCCGCCAGCAGCGTCGCCTCGGGCGCGAAGGCGAGCGAGACCGTGTCGTTGCCCGGATCGGCCAGTGTCCGTACGACACGGCCGCTCGAGGGATCGAACACGCGCACGCCGCCCGTGAGCAGGCTCGCCGCGAGCAGCTTTCCGTCCGGGGAAAAGGCGAGAACGTCGGATGCATTCAGGCCGGCGCCGGCGCTCAGCTCGGCCGGCGAGCTCACCATGCTGCCGGTGCTCACGACCCACGTGGCCATCATCGCGGTCGGCGAGATGAGCGTGTGCCCCACCGTCGACCCCTCGCTCTTGTCGCTGGCGGCCAGGATCTGCCCATCGGGAGAGAACGCGAGCGACTGGACCGCCTCGGTCTGCCCGGGCACGGGCGCGAGCCCAACGAGCGAACGCTCGAGCCGCGGCGGGCCGTTCACGTCCCATAGCTGAACGACCCCGGCGTGGGCGCCGACGGCGAGCATCGCGCCGGAGGAGGACCAAGCGAGGGCCGTGATCGGGGCGCCCGTGGCCCCGATCGTGAACGACGTCTCGCGTCGGAGCGTCTGGGCGGAAAACACACCGACGGTCGACGGGCCGATCGGCGCCGCGAACTGAGTCCCATCAGGCGAGAGGGCGAACGCCGGCGCCGGCGGGGACACGGAGTCGCAGCACGGCAACGCGCCGCTGATACGAGTGCTCTGCCCGAACCCGCGGGTACCGGTCAGATCCCAAGCCAGGACCTCCCCGCCCGTGCCGGCGGTGTAGAGCGTCGATCCGTCCGGGCTCACCTTCGCGTCCTGCACGTGGCCCGCCGGGCCGGGCATCACGGCCAGCTCCCGTCCGGAGCGGGGATTCCAGACGATCACCCTGCCGTCGTCCCCGGCCGTGATCACCGTGCGGCCGTCGGGTGCGTACACGACGCTGGCCACCGCGGCTGAGTGCCCGCCCGCCCCGGGACGAGGCTCGCCAGTGGCGGCATCGACGAACGAGACGGGGCCGTTCTTCGACCCGATCGTGACCATCGTCCCGTCCGGACTGATCGCGGCGGCCGAGGGGAGCAGCGGCACCGGCCTGATCATCACCTCCGAGCGAAGCCGGAGCGTGGTCGCGTCATAGGTCGCGATGGCGTGCGCGGTCACGACCATCAGAACGGCGCCCCGGTCCACCAGCCGCACCGCCAGCAGGGGACCCGCCCCAAGCCCGATCGTTCCGAGCGGCCCGCCGCCCGGAAGCGACCAGCGGGTCAGGTACGCCTGGGCCGGGTTCCCGGCAGGGTCCATCAGCCAGTAGGCGTAGTACACGGTCTGCCCGCCCGGCGCCACGAGCGTGCTCCCCTCGGGAATGTCGGCGGCCAGGGCCTGATTGAACGGGGCGCCAATCGAGAGCCGCTCGCGCACGGCCAGGGTCTGGGCGTCGCGCACGACCAGAGAGGACCCCGAGGGATAGACGAGCAGCGATCCGTCGGCCGAGTAGACGGGTGCTTGATCGCCGCCGAAGTCGGTCAGCTCCCGACGTCCGAGCGCCCGCGTACGCGCGTCATAGAAGCGCACGCTGCCCGCGACGCTGTCGGACACCGCGACCGTCCGTCCATCCGGGCTGACGGCGACGTGCGGCGTCGAGTTGGTTGGGAGCGCGAACGCGCCGACGACGGCTGGGCTGCGCAGCAGGGTCGACAGGAGCGTGCCCTCGGTCTGCGGCGAGCGGTCGAGCGCCACCGCCTCCCGGGCGAGCAGTGCCGCCACGTCGAGCCTCGGCTCGCTGAGCGCCTCCTGGCCGAGCTGGCGCGCGAGCGCCGCGTGTGCCTCGGCGAGCGCCAGCCGAGCGTTGCTCGACGCGCGTTTCTGCCCTACCACCGCAACCACGCCGGCCACGATGGTGAGGACGAGCAGCACGCCGGCGCCGATCAGGAGCGCCCGCAGGAGCCGATTCTGGGCGCGCTGCCGGCTGGCCTCCCGCTCTGCCGCGAGCTGGCTCGCCCGGATGAACTCCCGCTCGAGGCGGTCCATTCGGTCCGGATGCACCGAGCGGAATTCGAGCGCGGCGGCGAGCCTGGCGCCGCGGTAGAGCTCGCCAGGATCGCGTCCGCGGGCGTCCCATTCGTGTGCCGCGACCCGGAGATGCGTCTGGAGCGCTCGCCCGACCCGATCCTCTTCGAGCCAGGCGCGATAGCGCGGCCACTCGCGCATGAGCGCCTCGTGCGAGAGCTCGACCGTGCCGGCCCCGACCGTGAGCAGGCGAGCGTCGATCAGCGCAGCGAGGACGCGCTCCGCACCGGCGACGTCCTCGATCTCACCGAGCGGCACCCGCCGGCGCTCGGCGGCACCCTCGCCCACGTCCGCGAGCCTGAGCAGCACGTCGCGGGCGACGTGCTGTTCCCCGGCCGACAGGCGCATGTAAGCCGCCTCCGCGATCCGCGCCACGCCGCTCCGCACGCCGCCCGTGGCACGGTAGTCCTGGAGCCGAAGGACGCGACCGTCGCGCGCCTGCCAAAGCTCGAGCAGCGTTGTGGACAGCAGCGGCAGACTGCCCGGCTCGTCGGCCACCTCGGCCACGAGCACGTCCACGAGACCTTCCTCGACCTCGAGCCCGGCGCGCGTGGCCGGCCGCTCAATCGCCTCCCTGAGCTCAGCGCGATCCATCGGACCCACCAGCGCGTGGCTCCGGCTCAGCAGCTCGGCGAACTGCGGATACGCGCTGAGGCGCCCGTAGAAGTCCGCGCGCAACGTGCACAGCGTGAGCACTCGGCGCTCGTGGTCGCGGGCTCCGAGAACGAGTCGGTCGAGGAACTCGCGGCGCTCCGTCTCGTCCTCGCAGACCGTGAAGAGCTCCTCGAGCTGGTCGACGGCAACGACAACGTGGCCGAGTTCGGCTCCGGGCTGCGCTCCGCCCAGGCCGACACCGACACCGCCACCGACACCGCCACCGACACCAACACCGCCACCGAGGGCCCGGTCGAGCTCTCGCACCGGGTGCTTGCCGGGCCGCAGCAGCACCTGGCGCCAGCCGGCGCTTCCCGGGAGCGCGCCGGCTCGGAGAGCCGGCAGAACACCCGCGCGCAGGAGCGAGGACTTCCCGATCCCCGATGGGCCGAGGATGCCCACGAGCGGCCACTCCGCCAGCCGCGCGATCAGCTCGGACACGATCCGGTCACGCCCACAGAAGAACTCGGCATCGGAGCTCTCGAACGCGGCCAGGCCCTTGAACGGGCACAGCACGGCCCGCGCCGGCCGGAGCGCGCGACCCGCGTCGAGTGCCGCATCGTGCTGGAGGATCATGCGCTCGAGCTCCCGCAGCTCCACGCTGGGCGTCAATCCCACCTCATCGCGCAGTAGCGCGCGCGCCTCTCGGTACGCGGCCAGCGCCTCGGCCTGGCGCCCGGCGCGGTACAGGGCAAGCATCAGCTGCCCGCGCAGGCGCTCCTGAAGCGGCGCCTGCGCGATCAACGGCTCGAGCTCGACGACCAGCTCGGCCGCGCGACCGAGCGCGAGCTCCGCGTCGATCCGCTCCATCTCCGCGAGCAGGCGAAGCTCCTCCAGACGCCGGATCTCGGACTGCACGCCGTCCACGCCCGAGAGGTCGGCGAGCGCCGGCCCGCGCCACAACCCAAGTGCCTCGCGCAGCCGTGCCGAGGCTCCCGCCGGGTCGCCGCGCGCGGCCAACCCTCGCCCCTCCTCGAGCATCGACTCGAACGACGCCGCGTCGAGTTGTCCCGGCTCGAGTCCGAGCGCGTAGCCCCCGCGGCAAGTGAGGAGCATGGCGCCGGCGCCGTCCCCCAGCGCCCGGCGCAGCCGTGACACGGCGACGTGGATCGCGTTGGCGTGGGTGCCCGACGCGGAGGGTCCGAGCAGCTGCTCGATCAACCGATCGGTGCTGACCGTCTCGTTCGCGTGGACGAGCAGGACCGCGAGCAAGGCCCGCTGGCGTTCACCGCCGAGCGCCAGGTTCTCCCCGTCCCGGTACGCGGCGATTGGCCCCAAGATCCGGAACTGCACCGAGGCGGTGGCCTGGGCAGGCATCGCTCCGATTATCAGCAAAGGAGCGGCGATGCGCAACGGTGGACCTGACCCGACCTGTCAGCGAACTGTCAGCGACCGGAAACCGCCGAATCGCATACTCGCCCCGATTGCCCGGGCGAGCGGCCCCGCTCGCCCGGGCAACTGGGTAGAGGTGCCCGCAATTTGCTGACGATCAGGTTCGGTCCGTCGGATTTGGCCAGCGTGCGCTTCAGCGTCTCGCCGCTGATCGAGCTTTGGCAGAGCGCGCGAGCCCTCGACAGCCCCGTCGCGCCGGCGCTGCACGCGCCGTGGCTCGCCGACGCTCGGCGCGAGACGCACGACCTCGATCTCGCTCAGCTTCACGCCCTCCAGCCCGAGTCGCCGGAAGCGTCCGTGGAAGACCTGGACGCCAGCGAGAGGGTCTACTGGGACCGCGTTTTGGCGCCCCACTGGGATCGGATCCGGGCCACACTCGAAGGGGATGTGCTCTACCGAGCTCACCAGACCGCGAGCGGCGGCATGCGAGCGGTCCTCGGGGACCTCGATGACTCGGTCCGCTACGAGGACACGCGGCTCCTCATCGATCAGCCGTGGAGCTCGACCGTGGAGCTTCACGGTCGCGGGCTGCTGCTCGTCCCCAGCGTGTTCGTGTGGCCGGCGATGGCCGTCATCGATGACGGGCCGTGGCCCCCCACGCTGATCTATCCGGCCCGCGGCAGCGGCCTCGTATGGGAGCCACTCGAGCCGCCAGGCCGCGCGCTCGCGGCCCTGATGGGGGCCCGGCGCGCCTCCGTTCTCGTCCTTCTCGAGTCGCCCTGCTCGACGACCGATCTCGCGCGCCGGCTCGGCGTGGGTCCGGCCAGCGTCTCGCAGCATCTCACCGTGCTCTACGGCGCGGGGCTGATCGAGCGCCAACGCGTGGGCCGCATCGTGCTCTACCGGCGCTCCGCGGCCGGGGAGCTGCTCGCCGAGTGCAGCGGTCAGCCCGGCGGCCAGGAGGTTGGACTTGCCTCTGGCCGCCGGGCGGCGTGACCTTGGGAGAGACCGAGAAAAACTCCCTAGCTCGGTGAACTGAACGACAGGTTCCAGTCGTCGTTCCAGGGATCGAGGACACCCTTCACCTTCGAGCCTTCGAGCAGGGCGTTGTCCGACCACACCTCGGGGATGGCCGGGGCGTCGTTAACGATCATCTTGTCGACGTTCGCGAACGCCTGGTAGCGCGCGGCCGTGTTGGTGAGCGTCGCGGCCGCGTTGAGCGCGTTGTTTACCGCCGGGTCATTGAGTAGCGACCAGTTCTCGTTGTTGATGGGCACGATCGCCTGGCCGCTGAACGGCACGAACAGCGCGGCGTACGGATCGGGGAAGTCCTCGATCCAACCCGCCGTCGGGCACACGTTGACGTGCGCCTTCACATACCCGCAGAACTTCGAGTACATGGTCTGCTGCGGCACGGCCTTGATCGTCGTCTTGAAGCCGAGCGCGTTGAGCCCGGTCTGGACCACCTGCATCTCCTGTGGGCCTGGATTCGCGTTGCTGCCAACGATCAGGACGCTGCCGTACTGCCCATAGCTGCCCGTGTACTTGCAGTTCGGGTAGCCCGCCAGCTTCATGTACTTACACGCGACCGCCATGTCGCCGTCCGGATGGGCGAGGAAATCCTGGTTGAATCCGGCGTCACCGCCGGCCTGCTGGAAGCCTGGCACCTCGGGGTAGATGAAGTGGGTCATGACCTGCCCTACCAGCTCACCCCCGCGAGCGAGGAGATAGGCGGAACGGTTCTGCACGGCGATCACGGCCTTGCGGAGATTGACGTTGTTGAACGGCGGAACCGCTGTGTTGAGCGCCGCGTAATAGCTGCCGAGCGGAGCGATCGACAGCTGGGTCTTCTTCGACTCGTAGGCCGTTTGCAGGACGGACGCCGGCGGCGTGTCGGCCATCAGCAGATCGGTCGAGTCGAGCGTCTGCCGCGCCGCCACCGTCGAATCGGCACCGGCGTTCCACACGATCTGGTCGGCGTAGGCGGGCCGAACGCCGTCGAGCTGCCGGTTCCAATTGGGATTGCGCACGAGCGTCATGCTCTGCCCCGGTTTGTAGCTCTTGATCATGTAGGGACCTGTGAACACCTGCGACGTCGGGTCCGAGTCCCACGTCGACGGGCTGCTCTTGTCGGACTTGGTCGTGTAGCCGTACGGGATCGCCGAGGTGCCCGGCAGCGTGAGGGCCTCCACCATCGTCGCGCCGAACGGCTTGGTCAGGTGGAACACAATCGTCGTCGCGTTCGGCGTGCTGATCCCCGAGATCGGAGCGTCTGTTGTCGCGGCCGGATTAGCCCCCACGATTGGGAAGTAACCACCGGCGTACCCGTTCTGAATGTTGGCGTTGAACATCCGCATGAAGGCCCAGGCCACATCCTTCGAGGTGATCACCCGGTTGACCGGCGGGCTGAACTTCCACCCCGACTTGATGTGCACGGTCACCGTCTTGCCGCCGTCGCTGACGATTGGCATCCCCGAGGCCAACAGCGGCGTCGGCGTGTCACTCGTCGGGGTGAACGTGTAGAGCGGCGTCTGCGTCGCGTACACGACCATATAGTCGATCTGGAAG
>DATBYI010000630.1:0-2473 GCA_036513815.1 Solirubrobacteraceae bacterium | reverse complement strand
GCCGCGGAGCTGTTCGTGCAGGAGGGGGCGGCGGTCGTCATTGCCGACGTCAGCGTCGATGCCGGCGAGGAGGTGGCTCGCGAGTGCCGCGCCGCCGGAGGACGCTGTGTCTTTCAGCCCACCGACGTGTCAAGCGAAGCCGACGTAGTGGCCGCCGTCACCCGCGCGACCGAGGAATTCGGCGGCCTTCACATCATGATCAACAATGCCGGAATTGGGGGCCCGGTGGGTCTCGATGCCCCGGTCGAGGAGTGGGATCACGCGCATGCGGTCATCCTGCGTGGCCCCTGGCTGGGCATGAAGCACGCGGTCCCGATCATGCGCACGAGCGGTGGCGGAGCGATCGTCTCCACCGCATCGGACAACGGGATCCGGACCCTCCCGCACACACACGCCTACTCCGCCTTCAAGGCCGGCCTGATCATGCTCACCACGAGCGTCGCGCAGGTTGTCGGTCCCGACCGGATCCGCGTAAACGCGATCGCTCCCGGCTGGATCGACACGCCAATGCTGGCGAGCGGGCTGCCCGGCAGCGACGAGGTGCGAGAGACGCTCCTGCGCGGGGCCCAACCGCTTCCGCAGATCGGCAGTGCGCTCGACATTGCCCGGGCGATGCTGTTCCTGTCCTCGGATGACGCGGCCTTCATCACCGGGATCTGCCTTCCGGTCGACGGTGGCTGGCTCAGCCAGGGCTATCAGAACCCGGCCACGGAGAAGCGCTTCGAGGAGATGGCTGGGGCAGCGCCGGTCGGCGCCCAGGCCGATGGAGTCTGGTGGCAGGACGAGTAGACACTTTTCCGTAGACAGGAGAGAGCCATGACGAGACCACCCGAGCAGCCGAGGCGCGCGGAGATTCCGGCCGAGGAGCACGAGGCCTACGACGCGGTGATCGCCCGCATGCGGCGGATGGCGGGACTACCGCAGGCGCCACCCGAGGAGCACCTCGAGATCGGCGAGTACTTCGGCGCGCTGCTGAACAGTCCGACGATGTGTCAGATCGCGTCTCAGTTCGGGACGTTCGTGCGCACCGCCGGCAACCGCGAGGGCACCTACTCGCACGCCGACCGCGAGTTCGTCGACCAGGTGCTCTCGGCGGACTGGAAGACCAACGTGGTCCAGGGCGTGCACATCGCGGACGCGCTGGGCGTCGGTGTGCGCCTCGAGGCGATCGAAGCGCTGCGCTATCACCACGAGGAAGACCTGAACGACGACGAGCGCCTGCTCGCTCGTTACATCCGCCAGGTGGTCGACGGAGACGTCGACGATGCGACCTACGGAGCGATCGAACAACGTCTCGGCACGCGTGGACTGGTCGAGTACACGGGCTTCATTCTCTGGCTCCAGTGGATCATCCGAATGATGCAGGCGCTGGGCACCCATAACCCGACCGACGAGGAGATCGACGGCATCGTTGAGGAGTTGCGCGTGGGCAGCGACCGCGGCCAGGACTTCGCCTCGCGCCTTGTCTAAACGGGCCCGTAGACCGGCTTGGGGCGTCCTTGACAGCCTATTGCCCGGCCGCTATCGTCGACCTACCGACCGTTTGACTGCCGACGAGGAGAGATGGGGTTTCGAATGGGGCGGGGACGCCGAACGGACCGGAGCCTGAGCTCGTGAAGGAGTTCCTCCAGTTCGTGATTCTCGGCTTCGGCCTATCGGCGATCTACTCGCTGGTGGCGTCGGGAATCGTCCTCACCTATCGCGGCGCGGGTGTCGTCAACTTCGCGCAGGGTGCCTTCGCGCTGGTGGGCGCGATCGTCTATTCGCAGGCCCACAGCCACGGCATCCCCGCGTTCCCCGCCGTTCTCCTCGCGATCGCGGCGGGCGGGCTACTTGGCTTCCTCGTCCAGGCGGTCGTGATGCGGCCGCTCGCCCAGGCCAGTGCACTGACGAGGGTGATCGCAACGCTGGCTCTGCTGATCATCATCGAATCGGCGGCCAACCTGCACTACTCCGGGACTTACAACCCGTCCGTCCCGAATTTCCTCCCGACCAACTCGTGGCACTTCCTTGGACTGCGCTGGCAGGCCGGCGACGTGATCCTGATCGGGATCGCCCTTCTTCTCACGCTGGGCCTGTGGCTGCTGCAGTCGAGAACTCGCCTCGGCCTGGCCACGCGAGCGGCGGCCGAGAACGAGACCGCCGTCGCGGCACTGGGTTGGTCGCCGAACCGGCTGGCCACCGCGTGCTGGGTGCTCGGCGGCGCGTTGGCAGGCCTCGCGGGAGCGCTCATCGTGCCCGTCTCGGGGCTCCTTGTGGAGACGCTCGTCCTCCTCGTCGTCCCCGGCCTGGCCGCGGCGCTACTGGGAGGCTTCGACTCGTTCTGGGGAGCGTTCGGGGGGGCGTGCCTGATCGGCATCGGCCAGTCGCTGATCATCCAATACGTCTCGTGGACGGGCGCGGGAGACGCGCTCCCGTTCCTCGTGATCATCGCCGTCATGATCGTCACCGGCCGCGCGGTGCCGGTGCGCAG
>DATBYI010000629.1:0-3719 GCA_036513815.1 Solirubrobacteraceae bacterium | reverse complement strand
GTCGTCGTGATCATCGGCACCCGGCTTCATCACCTCTCAATCTCGGTCGGTCAGTACGTGCTGGTACTGCTCGTCTCGCTGCTGGGTGGAGCCGTGTTTTTGAGCATCGCTCAAGCGATGGTCGGACTGGTCCGCTCCGCCGACACCGTGCAGGCGATCGCGCGCGTGTTACTGGCCGTGGTGATTCTGCTCGGCACGCTTGGCCAGAGCGACGCTCTGGGAACCGCCTGGCAGGACATTTCGCGCTGGAGCCCAGTGGGGACGACCATGAACCTGTTTGCCGGCGTGCTCGATCTCCACTCCTGGAGCAGTCGCGACACGCTGTCACTCGTCGTCAGTTTCGGCTACATCGTCATCTGCGCTGGGATCGGCATCCGCTGGTTCCAGTGGGACGCGCGCTGAGACGTCATCCGTGTCAGCTACGCGCCGGCGCCCACGGGCCGACGCCACCGACGCGCTCAATCGAGTACCGGACGATGTAGCCCGGTGCCCTCGGGGCGGGGAAATCAATTTCGGGTGACATGTACACCTTCGTCAGCCGGTTGAGCAGGTCCCATGCTTGGTCGCTTTGCTCGATGGTCGCGCGGGCGTGCAGGACGGCGTAAGGGTTGAGGAAGGCCTGGTGATCGCGGGGTGCGTCGAAGGAGAGGACGACGCGAGGATCGCGCTCGATGTTGCGGAGCTTCCTGTACCAGCCCAGGTGACCGCTCACGAGGTCATCTCCGTCGAGGCCGATCCAAATCACGGTCACCTGCGGGCTGCCGTCGGGATTGATCGTGGTCAGATGCGTCATCGGGCCGGACTCGATCAGGTCCCGAAGCTCGCTTGGTAAACCGTCCGTGGACATCGGCCGAGACCTTACGGCACTTCGCCGTTTCAACGGCCGCCTCGTCAGACGAGCCTACGGGTGCAGGATGATCTTGGTGACCTCGCCCGGCCGCTGCACGAGGGCTTCGAAGGCGGCCTGTCCGTCGGCCAGGGGCAGGTCGGTGATCCATGGTTCATACGGGATCAGGCCGTCCCGAAGGAGTCCGAACGCAACATCGAAGTCAGCGTCCGTGTAGGCGTAGGAGCACTGCAGCCGCACCTCTTTGGACACCGCGGCATTCACCGGTAACACACTCTCGGCCTCGTGCATGCCGAGGAGCACGATGCATCCGCCCGCGGCGCAGCGGGTGATCGCATCGCGACGCGAATCCGTGACCCCCGCGGCATCGATCACGAGGTCAAACTCGCCGAGCTCCGGCTCCACGCTCTCATCAGGGGACAGCGCCCGCCCGGCGCCGGACACGACCGCCAGATCCCGTCGCGCCTCGACGGGATCGATCATGGTGATCTCGGCCGCTCCGGCGTGCCGCAGAACGCTGAGCACGCACAGCCCGATGGCGCCGGCTCCAAGGACGAGGACATCCCGCCCGATCACCGGCGGCAACAGCCGGACGACGTGGACGGCGTTCGCCAGCGGCTCCACCAGCGCGCCGCCGGCATCGTTGAGTTGCCCTAGCTCTCGCAGGGCCGACGCGGGGACCGCGACCTCTTCGGCAAAGCCACCGTCGATGTGCAGGCCGAGGAGCGTGCGATTCGGACAGACGTTGGTGTGCCCGCTCGCGCAGGTCGCGCACCGTCCGCACGGACGCAGTGGGTTGATTGCCACACGCTCCCCCAACAGCCGGCTGGGGGTATCAGTCCCTAACGCGGCCACGGTGCCGGAAAGCTCGTGGCCGAACACACGTCCCGGCGGGCGGCGGAGGCTGTGGCCGGTGAAGCTCGTCAGCTCCGAGCCGCACACGCCGGCCGCCGAGATCGCCACGACGACTTCTCCGGGCGCAGGCCGGGGGCGGGGGCGGGTCTTAATGGCCATCTGCCCCGGGCCTTCGAACACGAGGGCGGACATGGTCTCGGGCATGAGAGACCGGACGATAGCCCCGCAACGCCGGTCTCGTACTGTTCCATCAGGCGAAAGCCGGAGCCGTTCGCCTTGACAGCGCATGCGCTTCGCGGTTTGGTGTGGGGCGCCACCGAAACAGGATTTTGCTATGCGAAACACGGCGACCCCGCAGTACCGCATCGGCGCGCTGGAGCGTGCCCTGGAGATCCTGGACACGATCGGCGACCTGGAGGAGGCGTCGCTAGGCACGCTGGCGGCGCAGCTGGGGATCCCGAAGGGAAGCCTTCTGCGCCATCTACGGGTGCTCGAGACAGCGGGCTACGTGACGATGGCGCCGCAAACCAAGCTGTATTCGCTTGGCCCGGCGCTGATCCACCTCGGCTACGCGGCTCGACGCCGACTGGGGATACCTGAGCTTGCAACCCCGGCACTCCGGTGGCTGCGGGACCGGTATGACGAAAGCGTCCACCTTGGGATTCTCAGCGGATCGGACGTGATTCACGTCGCCGTGGCGCCGAGCAGCCAGCCGATCAAGATGGCCGTGCCGGTGGGCGAGCGGACGTTCGCGCACCTGTCGGCTCTCGGGAAGGCCCTCGTGGCCTGGGCATCCGAGAGCCGGCTCGATGAGATCGTGTCCGAGCGCGGGCTTCCCGGCCTCACGTCCCGGACGCTCACCGACGTCGACAAACTGCGAGAGAACCTCACCATCATCCGGCAGCGCGGCTGGAGCATGGACGACGAGGAGTCGGCGGACGGGCTGCGGTGCATCGGCGCGCCGGTGCGCAGCGAGCAGGACGAGGTCGTCGCGGCGATCAGCATCTCGGCGCCCGCGAGCCGCCTGTCGCGCGACAAGGCGACGGCGATCGCTCCGGTGCTGGTGCGTGTCGCCGATCACGTCTCGAGTCGGCTCGGGTGGCCCGGCCGGCGCGGTGACATCGGATGGGGGGCGGCAGCGCCGTGGGCCGCCGAACCGGAGCCTGAGCCGGTGCGCAAGCGCGACAAGTCCGAGGCCGTGTAGGCGGCGGGTCCCAAAAGATGCGAATCACCGACGTCGAAGCGATCGTCCTGCGCCCGCCGGGCGAGCTCAACGAGAACATCGCCGACGGAAGCCAAGACGCGCTGCTGATCCGGATCCACACCGACGCCGGGATCGTCGGCTACGGGGAGGTCGACTCGCTCCCCTCGGTGGTGAAGGCGATCGTCGACGCGCCCCGCTCGCACAAGTACGCGTCGGGCCTCGCCTCGTTGCTGATCGGACAGGATCCGCTCGCTCCCGGCCCGTTGAGCGAGCGCTTGTTCGCCGGAAGTCTGTATTACGGCCGCCGTGGCGCGGTCGTTCACGCGATCAGCGGGCTCGAGATCGCGCTGTGGGACATCTTCGGCAAGGCGACCGGCCAGCCGATCCACGCGCTGCTCGGCGGGGCGCGCCGCAGCAGCATCCGGCCTTACGCAAGCACGCTGATGCCGGACACGCCCGAGGAGGTCAGAGCCACCGTGGAGGCGCAGCGTGAGTCGGGGTTCGACGCGATCAAGCTCGGGTACGGACCGCTCGGCTCCGACCCGGAGCTCGATGTGTCACTCGTCGCGGCCGCGCGCGACGCGGCCGGCGAGGACTGTGCACTGATGATCGACATCGGCCTCGGGTGGTCCAACGCGCGCGAGGCGATCGATCGGGTGCGCCGCATGGAGCTCTTCCGTCCGTACTGGATCGAGGAGCCGTTCATGCCCGACGAGTACGGCAAGTACGCCGCGCTCGCGGCCGCTGTCGATACGCCGATCGCCGCCGGGGAGCAGGAGACGACCGCGCAGGACTTCCGCCGCCTCGTCGATG
>DATBYI010000628.1:0-2925 GCA_036513815.1 Solirubrobacteraceae bacterium | reverse complement strand
CGAAGCCGCCCCAGAGGATCCGGTTGTCGGCGCTCAGCCGGTAGTAGTGGAAGCGGTTGCCGCCGTCGCCGATCCCCTGTCGCCGGCCCCACCCGATCGCCCGCAGCTGCGCCGGCGAGAGCGGCTCGCTCATCACCGACGGCGGCGTGGTGCGCGCCCGCGGCGTCGTGCTGGCTACGAGCGCCTACCCACCGCTCGTCCGCGCGGTCCGCCGCTATGTCGCGCCGGTCTACGACTACGCGCTCGTGACCGAGCCGATCGATCTGAGCGCGGTCGGGTGGCGGGCGCGCCAGGGCCTGAGCGACGCGGGCAACCAGTTCCACTACTCGCGCCTGACCGCCGATGGGCGGATCCTGTGGGGCGGGTACGACGCCGTCTACCGCTACGGAGGGCCTGTCGGGCCGCAGCTCGACGACGACGACGCCACCTTCGCCCGGCTGTCTCAGCACTTCTTCACGATCTTCCCCCAGCTCGAAGGCGTGCGCTTCACCCACCGCTGGGGCGGCGCGATCGACACCTGCAGCCGTTTCTCGGTCTTCTTCGGGCGGGCGTTGGGCGGGCGCGTGGCCTACGCGCTCGGCTACACCGGCCTGGGCGTCGGCGCGAGCCGCTTCGGCGGCCGCGTGGCCCTCGACCTACTCGACGGCCGCACAAACGAGGCGACGGAACTCGAGATGGTCCGCCGGCGGCCCGTCCCCTTCCCGCCCGAGCCGTTGCGCTCAGCGGTCATCCAGCTCACCCGCAACCGCCTCGCCGCCGCCGATCGCAACGAGGGCCGCCGCGGGGTCTGGCTGAGAACGCTGGACCACCTCGGCCTCGGCTTCGACAGCTAGTCCCGACCGGCCCACTCGCCGCAAACCCCGGCCGCCGCCCGATCACCGAACGGGGCAATTTCCGCCATTGCGCGCTTGGGTCAGCCCTAGTTCCGGATCTTGCCTCTCTCAGAGGCACAATCCGTCACTCATCGCCCTGCCTACCCGGAATGGCGGAAATTGCCCCGGACGCGGGTCGTGGGGCCCGGCCGGCAGGCGGGCGCGGTTAGGCGGGCACGCGATCCGGCGCCGCAAGGTTCATCAGACGCCGCCGTCAACCGGCGCGCGCCCGCCGTGCGGTCATTAGTTTCCGGCGCACGGTGATCCGGTGCATCGCAGGGGTGGTGTGTTCGATGGCGCTTGCCGTGCCCGCGGGCGCGGTGGCCGCCCCCATTCCGGGCCTTGCGTCCACGCCCGGGACCGGGACCCTCACCGGAATCCTTCAGCAAAACCCCGCGGGCGGCGTTCTCGGGTCGACCCCGGCGGCGGGCATCCTCGAGCACAACCCGACCGCCAACACACCGACGTCCCAGACCCAGATCTTCGACGGGTTCCACTCGGTACTCGCCTTCGGCGAGGGCGAGGGGACCTCCGACCAGGACCTGGCGCTGTTCGAGGCAAACGGGACGGTGCCGGCGGCGGACCTCAATCAGGACCAGATGTACGAGGGGCTGGAGCAGGCCTGGCCAGGCGTCACCGCCGCCAATCTCGACACCTACTACAAGGACTCGGACTTCGCGCCGGAGCCGACCGCGACTCAGCTCGCCGGCATCGAAGCCACGGCGGCCGGCAGCGCGCTCACGGGTTCGCCGCCGGCCGTGGAGACGCCCGAGCCCGGAGTGCTCATCGTCCGCCAGGCGCCGTATTACGTTCCGCGCATCTACGGCGATACGCGCGCCGAGGGCATGTGGGCGGCCGGCTACGTGACCGCGGAGGATCGGCTGTTCCTGATGGACGTCCTCCGCCACACGGCCGAGGGCACGATGGCCGAGCTGCTCGGGCCGAGCGCGGTGCCGGAGGACAGCGCGCAGCTCGGCGTCCAGGATGAGTCGCCGCGGCAGCTGACCGCGCAGATGAACGCCCTGCCTCGAACGATGGGCGCCGAGGGGGCCCAGACCCTGAGCGACATGGAGCAGTACGTCGACGGGATCAACGCCTTCATCGACCTGACCCGGATCGACCCGACGCGGCTGCCGGCCGAGTACCCGGCGCTCGGCACCCTCCCGCGCGCGTGGACGCTGGCCGACTCGGCCGCGATCGGCGTCTACCTCGTGGGCCAGTTCACGGTGTTCGGCGGGCAGCAGCCCCAGCAGGCCGAGGCCCTCCGGATGGCCGAGCGGCGCCTCGGGAGCACCAAGGGACGGGCGGTGTACGACGATCTGCGCCTCGCCGCCGACCCCGGCGCGGTCACCACGTTGACGAAGAGCTTCGCGTCGGACTCGCCGGGCCCGGTCAACCCCGCGTCGGTGGCGATGATCGATCCCGGGTCGCTCGTGGCCCGTAACGCGCAGACCGGCGCCACCGAGCCGCTCGGCACCGGCACCACGACCGCGGAGACGACCGCCAAGAGCCTGCCGATGTGGGCGCGGTCGCTCGCCACCAACGGACTGCAGCTCCCGCACCTGGAGTCGAACGCCGTGCTCGTCGATGCCGCGCACAGCGGCACCGGCCAGTCGGTGGCGGTGATGGGTCCACAGGTCGGCTACTACACGCCCGAGGTCATGCTCGAGTACGAGCTCCACGCGCCCGGCATCGACGTCAGCGGCGTCTCGTTCCCAGGTGCGGACCCGTATCCGCTGATCGGGCACGGGATCGACTTCGCGTGGACCGGCACCTCGGCCTTCTCGGCCAACGAGGACGTGTTCGCCGAGCGGCTGTGCAACCCGGACCGGTCAAAGCCCTCATTCAGCTCGACCCACTACCGGTACAGGGGCCGCTGCGTTCCGTTCCGCTCACGCACGATCGTCGAGCAGACGCCGGTGTCGCCGACCAGTCCCCAGGCGCCCGAGACGGTCACGCTGCGCACGCTGAACTCCGTTCATGGCCCGATCACGAGCTTCGCCACCGCGCACGGAGTGCCGGTCGCGCTGGCCACGGCGGCCGCCACCGAGGG
>DATBYI010000627.1:0-3085 GCA_036513815.1 Solirubrobacteraceae bacterium | reverse complement strand
CCGCGCGAATGCGGGCGGTGGCGCGATCTTCTTCGTGAGCGACGACCGCACCGGCACGATGTCGATTGTGGATTCGACGCTGACGAACAACCCGAACGCCGGGTTCCACACCGCCGGGCTGCCCGGCATCTTCTTCCTGGGCGCGCGCCCGCCGACGATCCGCGGTTCTGTCCTGCGATGAGTTGTTGGCGCTTGGCATAAAACTCGCGATATGCGCGAGTTTTATGCCAGTGAGTTGCCGCCGGACCGGGGCAGCAGTGCCTGGAGGTCGTCGATCACGTCGGACTCGGACGCGTCCTTGTCCGGCCGGTAGCGCTTGACCCGCGCGAAGCGGAGCGCGACGCCACCGGGATAGCGCGTCGAGGACTGGACGCCGTCGAGCGCGATCTCCACGACTAGCTCGGGCTTTACGAAGACCGCGATCCCGCGCCGGCTCGTCTCGAGCTTCTGGAGCTCGTCCGTTTGCCAGCGCAGCAGCTCATCGGTCAGTCCCTTGAAGGTCTTGCCCACCATGACGAACTCGCCCGTACGCGGATCGCGCGCCCCCAGATGGAGGTTCGACAGCCAGCCGCGGCGGCGTCCGTGACCCCACTCGGCGCCGAGCACGACCAGGTCGAACGTCCGCACCGGCTTGACCTTGCGCCACGCCTTGCCGCGCCGGCCGGCGGCGTAGGTCGAGGCGGCGTCCTTCACGACGACGCCCTCGTGGCCGGCGGCGAGCGACTCCTCGGACACGCGCTCCGCGGCGTCCGGATCGGACGTGATGAGGCCCGGGATCTTGAGCTGCGGCGCGATCTCCTGCAGGCGCGCGCCGCGCTCTTGAAGCGGCGCGTCGAGCAAGTCCTCTCCGTCGAGGTGCAGAAGGTCGAACAGGAAGGTCACGATCCCCTCCGGTGGCGCGCCCGAGTCGATCTGCGAGACGGTGTGCTGGAACGAGCCCGGCCCCTCCTCGGTCATGCACAGCGCCTCGCCGTCGAGCACCACCTGGTTGACCGGCAGGCTCAAGACCGCCTCGACGATCCCGGGTAGCGCGTCGGTGATCTCGTTGAGGTTGCGCGTGTATATGTGCACCTCGGACTCGTGGCGGTGGATCTGGATGCGGATGCCGTCGAGCTTCCACTCCACGGAGGCGGTCTCGAAGCCCGACATCGCCTCGGCGACGGTGGCGCTGGTGGAGGCGAGCATGGGCAGGATCGGCCGGAAGATCTCGAAGCCGACGTCCCGCAGACCCGTCTCCCCGCTCGTGAGCGCGATCTGTGCCATCCGGGTCAGGTCGCCCGAGAGCATGAGCGCCCGCCGGGCGAGATCGGTCGGGACCCCGGCCGCCTTCGCGACTGCGTCGGCCATGATCCCCGCGAGCGCGCCCTGCCTGAGCTCGCCGGTCAAGAGCCGCCGGAGGAAGTCACCCTCCGGTTGGGTCGTCTGCGACAGCAGCGTGTTCAGCAACTCGCGGCGCTCACCGGCGGAGCCGCTTCCCGTGGTGACCTCGATCTCGGAGATGCCCTCGTCGACCTCGCGAACGGTGAGCGAGGACCGACCCGACGGCTGCGCCTCGGTTCCGTAGACCGCGGCATATCCGACGCCGACGCGGCCTTGGCGCGGAACCCCCGACAGGAAGCCGACGACGATCGGGACCTCATCTGGCTCGAGCCGCCCGAGCAGCTCGGCCAGGATCGCCACCTTGCGCGAGCGCGAGCTCGTGTCGGTGACGGCCCTCGAGGCCTCGACGACGTCCGCGAACGCGGTCAAGCCACCGCCGGCGTCGCCAGTCCCGTCTCGAGCACGTCCAACGCCTCGGGCAGGTTGGCCCGGCCGAACCCGACCCGGACGTGGCCCGGCTCGTCGTACACCGATCCCGGGAGCAGCAACACCCCGAGGTCGGCGAGCCGCCGGCAGAAGCGATCGACGTCGTCCACTCCGCTGACGCGCGGAAACCCGATCGGGCTGGCGGTCGGGCGGACCCACTCGAACGTGTCGGCATGGCGCGAGAAGAGCCCATCGAGCAGGGGCAGGTTGCGCGCGAGGATGCCGAGGTTGCGCTCGAGCAGCACGTCGCGGTGGCGGAGCGCGACCGCCGTGAGCACCTCGCTTGGCGCGCTCGAGCAGATCGTCGTGTAGTCCTTCCAGCGCATGATCGCCGCGCGCAGGGCGGCGTCGCGGGTGACGAGCCATCCGAGTCGTAACCCGGGGAGGCCGTAGCTCTTGGAGATGCTGCCGAGCGACACGGCGCGCTCGTCGAGATCGCACGCCGCCGGCAGGCGGTCGGCGGGGTCGTGCTCGAGCTCGCGGTAGACCTCGTCGCTGAACAGGACCGCGCCGCTCGAGCGCGCGAGGCCGGCGACGTGCTCGAACGTCGCGCGGTCCATCAGCGTGCCGGTCGGGTTGTGCGGCTGGTTGACGTAGATCGCTTTGGTCTCGGGGCGGATCAGGGCCTCGAGCGCATCGAGGTCGTGCGCCCAGCCATCCTCGTAGCGCCGGCGCCACGGTCTGACCTCGGCGCCGGCGTGCCGCGCGAGCTCGAGCGCGGACTCGTAGCAGGGGGCCTCGACGATCGCGTGGTCGCCTCGCCCGAGCAGCGACTGGTAGAGGAGCAGGATCCCCTCCTCAGCGCACGAGGTGACGATCACCTCATCGGGATCGACCCGCTCGTAGAGGGCCGCTATGGCCTTCCGCAGCTCTTCCGCTCCTGGCGACTCCGTGTAGCCACACCAGGTGTTGATGAGTCGCTCGTGGGCGTCCGGCTCGAGCTCGAGCAGCTCGGCGATCGTCCGTGACTCGCAGTCGCTGCTCGAGAGCATGTAGCGCGTCGTGAACTCGTAGCGCGCGTAATAGCGCTCGATCCGGAACGGGCGGACGTCCACGGGACGATTATCGCGGGCGGCTACCCTCACGCTCCGTGGATCTGATCGTCGGCGCGACGGGCTACGTCGGCACTCTCCTGACTGAGGCGCTCGCCGCCGAGGGGCGATCGGTGCGGGCGCTGTCGCGACATCCCCGCCCGGCGCTGGCGGGCGGGTCGGTCGAGACGGTGCGCGGCGACGTGCTCAGGGACGAAGGACTCGACGCGGCGCTGCGCGGCTGCGAC
>DATBYI010000626.1:0-8982 GCA_036513815.1 Solirubrobacteraceae bacterium | reverse complement strand
CAGGGGCCCCGACACCGTCGACGCGAGCAGGTAGGCCGTCACCACCCACGACAGGTGCGACAGCCCGCCAAGGTCGCCGACGATCGTCGGGAGCGCGGTCGAGACGATCGTCTGGTCCAGCGAGGCGAGGAGCAGAACGAGCAGCAGCGCGCCGAAGATCAGGCGCACCCGGGGCGCTTCGGTGCTCGCCTGCGGTTCGACCGCCCCGACGGCCACCTCGCTCGCGCTCACGCGAGGGCCAAAATTGATCGCATTTGTCGGCGGCGTGCCATGAGATCGATCGGCGGCACCTTTGGCGGCGCCTCAGGGCGGCGCCTTATTGCGACGAGGTCGCGGTGGTGTCGGCCGACTCGGCGCCCGGGGCGGTTCCGCCGTCGGTCGACTCACCGGCTGGCGGGGCGGGCGGGACCGGCGGGACCGGCGGGGCCGGATACGCCGCGGCGGCCTGGTGCGCGCCGACCGCGCCGGCGACGCCCATCGCGGCGGCGAGCAGCGCCCAGCCGGGGCCGGTGCGCTCCTGCCCGAGGGCGTGGTCGAGCGACAAGTCGCCGGGCCCGACCTCGGCCAGCGCGAGCACGGCCGCGATCAAGACCGCGTTGTACTCGTAGCCACCGTTGGTCAGCCACGGTCCGTTCTTGAGGTGGACGCGGTGGATCGCGGTCAGCATGACCGAGGTGAGCGTCGCGGCGGCCAGCGGCGTCGCGAGTCCCAGCGCGAGCGCGGCCCCACCCCCGGCCTCGGCCACACCGGCGGCGAGCGCGTTGCGTCGCCCGGGCCGCATACCGAGCCCATCGAACATCTGGGAGGTCGCGTCGAGGCCATGCCCACCAAACCATCCGAACAGCTTCTGGGTCCCGTGCCCGAAGAAAAAGCCTCCCACGGTGAGCCTCAGCAGCAAGCGGCCGATCTTCATCGCTCCTCCAGTCTTCGATTGACTGGTCCAGATCATAGGCCTCGCGAGTTTTGGCACCGGTGGGGCGGCGTCGTCGGGGCGATCGGCCAGAGTTCACGCCGTGGCGTTCCTCCGCGCTGGGGTTTGCCTGCCTGGTCCGCTCGCCCCGACGAGCAACATGCACAAGGAAGTCTTGTGTCCGATCTGGTGAATGACCACTACCCCAAGGGCTCGCGCTCCACACCGGTCTCAGAGACGGCGCGGACGGCGATTGCCGACCTGCTCGGGCGGCTCGATCGAGAACTCCCAGGCCGGATTGAGGGTTTCTACGTGGTCGGCTCGGCGTGCCTTGGCGCGTTCCGGCCGGCGCGCAGCGACGTCGACTTCGTTGCGATCGTCGACGGCGAGCTCGACGCCCGCGACTTGCGCCGGCTGCGGGCCGTCCACCGAAGGCTCTGGATGAACGCGCTCGCACGCGACGCCGGGCTACGCCGCCGCTGGCCGCTCGTCTGCAACGGGAGCTATCTGAGACCCGACGACCTCTCGCGCTCGCCGCTCGAGGTGACGCCGCTGGCCGGCCACGTGGCCGGCCGGTTCGCCGCCGCAGAGCCGGGATTCGACGTCAACCCGGTGACCTGGCACACGTTGGCGCACCACGGGATCGCCGTGCGCGGCCCCGACCCCAAGAGCGTGCGCATACGCACCGATGCCGCCGATTTGCACGCGTGGACGCTCGAGAACCTCAACGGCTACTGGCGTCGATGGGTGGTGCGCGCCGGTCGGCCGGGGCTCGCCACGCTCCGGACGCTTCCCCGCCGCTTCACCGCCTGGGGCGTTCTCGGCGCACCGCGCCTCCACTACACCCTCACCACCGACGAGGTCACGAGCAAGGAGGAGGCTGGACGCTACGCGCTCGAGACCTTCGCGCCGGAATGGCGAGAGGTGATCGAGGAGGCGCTCGCCTTCTGGCGAGGCGGCCCGGCGGTCGCGCCCTTCCGTCTGCGGCCCGACGTTCGTCGGCGCGCGGCGGCCGCGTTCGTCGCGCACGTGATCGAGAGCGCCAACCGGTTACCTTCGACCGGTGCCCCTCCGCAGCGCCAGCGGCCAGCTCCGGGTACGGCCCCTCGAGCCCGATGACCTCGACGCGGCGGCCGACCTGTCCGCGGCGGCCTTCGGTCACAGCCTGGACGACGAGCCGGCCCGCCGGAGCTGGACCGAGCGCGTGGCCCACCCGTTTCACACCGACCCCGAGGGCGCGTTCGTGGCCGAACACGGTGGACAGCTCGTCGGCCTGGCCGAGGCGATCCGGCGCGAGCGGCTGTGGGTCCTCTCGATGCTCGCGGTCGAGCCGGGCATCCAGAGCGCCGGCGCCGGCGGGGCGCTGCTCGAGCGAGCGCTCCGTTACGGCGCCGACTGCAACGCCGGCCTGATCTGCAGCTCAAGCGACCCGCGCGCGCTGCGGCTCTACGCTCTGGCCGGGTTCTCGCTGCGCCCCACCTTCGAAGCCAAGGGGCGCCTCGACCGCCGCGCGCTGCCCCCGGCCGACCCCCAGGTGAGCGAGGTCGATCCGGCCGACCTCGAGGCCCTCGAGGCGCTCGCTCCGATCTCCCGGGCCGTCCGTGGCGGCCCCCACACCAGCGAGCTCTTATTTGGCCTGAACCGTGGCGCGCGGGTGCTGCGGTATCGCGACCGTGGCTTCGCCGTTAGCCAGCCGGGCCTCTCGGTGTGGCTGCTCGCCGCCCGCGACGAGGCGGCCGCGGAGGCGCTGTTGTGGTCCGCGCTCGAGCTGGTCGGTGAAGCGAAGGAGGACCGCCCCACGGCCCGTTGGATCACCGGGGAGCAGGACTGGGCGATCAGGGTGTTGCTGAAGGCGGGCTACGCGCTGGCGCCGCGCGGAGCCCTGTGCGTCCGCGGCCGGCCAGGCCCGTTGCACCCGTTCCTTCCGACGCCCCCGTTCGCCTGAGTGGCGTTACGCGGGCTTGACCGCGCGTAACGTGTAGCTCTGGGGCAAGCGGCGGGGCCGGTCGCGCAGACGCCATTCCTTCTCGTCGGTCAGCTCCATCACGCCGGGAATGGCCTCCCAGGGGACGCTGTCGTGCTCGACGAATGTGGTGAGGGCCAGCCCGGCGTCGAGCAGCGCGGTGACGATCTCGCCGAGCCCGTGATTCCAGGCGTGGCTGACGTTCTTCTCGAACTTCACGTCGGTCTCGACGTACGTCCCGCCGTCAGTGTCGACGAACGGCTCCTCGTGTTCGAAGTAGGCGTATTTGACGAGGAGCGACTCATCGGTGTGCTCGTCGAGCGCCCACATCATCGGGTGGCCCTCGCGGATGAACAGCCAACCGCCGGGGCGCAGCAGCTCCGCCACCACCTGCGCCCAGGGCCGGACCTTCGGCAACCAGCACAGAGCCCCGATCCCGGTGAACACGAAGTCGAATCGCTCGCGGCCGAGCAGGCTCGGAGCGTCGTACACGTTGCCCTCGACAAACTCGATCGCGTTTCCAGCCCCCTCCGCCAGCCGACGAGCCTCGGCCAGTGATGCAGGGGAGAAGTCGAGGCCCGTCATCCGCGCTCCGAGCCGGGCGAGCGACACGGTGTCGGTGCCGATGTGGCATTGCAGGTGCACCCCGTCCAGCCCCGCGACGTCGCCCAGTAAAGGGAGATCGAACCGAACCACGCGGCTGATGAAGCTCGGGTCAGACAGGAACTGCTCGACGGCGTAGTCGGGCGAGGCGGCGTGCGCGGGCGCCCGCTCGTCCCACGTGGCCCGGTTGAGATCGAAGCTGTCGTCCACCGAGCCGTAAGGTACGCGGTTGTGGATCGGGAGTCGGGGCCGCACCGGGTACATCCTCAGCTGATCTTGGCCGTGCTGTCGCTGGCCGGGCTCGCGTATGCCGTGCTCAGCTCCGCGGTCATCCCGGCGCTGCCGACGATCCAGCGCGACCTCCACACGACCGAGACCGGCGTCACTTGGCTGCTGACCGGCTTCCTGCTCTCGGCCTCCGTCGGCACGGCGATCATCGGCCGCCTCGGCGACATGTATGGCAAGGAGCGGCTGCTCGTGTTCACGCTGCTTGCGCTGGCGGCGGGAACGCTGCTCGCCGCGGTGTCCAACTCACTCGGCGTCGTCATCGTCGCCCGGGTGATCCAGGGCGCCGGCGGCGGGATCTTCCCGCTGGCCTTCTCGATCATCCGCGACGAGTTCCCGCCCGAGCGCGTGGCCGGGAGCATCGGTCTCGTCTCGTCGATCCTCGGCATCGGGGGCGGCGGCGGGCTCGTCGTGGGCGGCCTGATCGTCGAGCACCTGAACTGGCACTGGCTGTTCTGGCTGCCGCTCGTCGTGACGCTCCTGGCCGCCTTTGCCACCTGGCGCTACATCCCCGAGTCGCCGGTGCGCTCGCCGGCCCACGTGAACTGGACCGCCGCCGCGCTGATGAGCGCAGGGATGTCGGCTCTACTGATCGCGATCGCGCAGACGACCGTGTGGGGATGGGGGGACCCGAGGACGTTGGGACTCCTCGCCGCCGGCTTCGCTGTGTGCGCCGCGTGGGTGGCGGTCGAGCTGCGCAGCCGTGAGCCCCTGATCGACATGGCGATGATGCGGATCCGCGGGGTGTGGACGACCAACCTGGCTGCGTTCCTACTCGGCGCGGGGATGTATGCGTCGTTCATCGTCTATCCGCAGTTCGCCCAGCTCCCGAAGAGCACCGGCTTCGGTTTCGGCGCCTCGGTCGTCGTCTCAAGCCTCTACCTGCTGCCCGCCGCGCTCGGGATGAGCGTGCTCGGCACTTTCGCCGGGCGGATCGCGCGGCGGTTCGGCTCAAAACAGGCGCTGATCACCGGCACGGCGATCACCGCAGCGGCGTTCGCCTGGCTGGCCGTCGCGCACCGCCACCCGTACGACATGCTGATCTCCTCGACCCTGCTCGGCGTCGGGATCGGACTCGCCTTCGCGGCGCTCGGCAACCTGATCGTGCAGGCCGTGCCGCCAACCCAGACCGGCGTCGCGACCGGAATGAACACGGTGATGCGAACGCTCGGCGGCGCGCTCGGCGGCCAGCTGTCGGCGACCTTCATCGTCGACCACTCCTCCCACGGCCTGCCCACCGTGACCGGGTTTCAGGAGACGTTCATTTTGGCCACGGGCTTCCTGGTCGTGTGCGTGCTCGCCGGCCTGTTGATCCCGGGGCGACGGGCGGCGAGCCCGATCGCCACGCGCGCGCAGCCGGACATAGACTTGGCGTGAGCGCAAGAGGGAGAGAAATCATGGCTAAGTCCAAGCCGAAGAAGAGCGCGCCAGCCTCCGCCGACCAGGCGGGGGACCAAGACGCACCGAAGCGCAAGGCGGGGGACCAAGACGCACCGAAGCGCAAGGCGCTCGACCGCGTCCGGTTCGAGAAGGAGTTGCTGAAGCTCCAGCGGGAGCTCGTGATCATGCAGGAGTACGTGCGCGCCGAGGGACTGAAGATCGTCGTGATCTTCGAGGGGCGCGACGCCGCGGGGAAGGGCGGCGTGATCAAGCGCATCACCGAGCGCACGAACCCGCGGGTGTGCCGCGTCGTCGCGCTGCCCGCGCCGACCGAGCGCGAGCGAAGCCAGTGGTACTTCCAGCGCTACGTCCAGCACCTCCCGGCCGGCGGTGAGATGGTGCTGTTCGACCGCTCCTGGTACAACCGCGCCGGCGTCGAACGGGTGATGGGCTTCTGCACCGAGGGCGAGTACGAGGAGTTCATGCGCTCGTGTCCCGACTTCGAGCACATGCTGGCGCGCTCGGGGATCCAGCTCATCAAGTACTGGTTCTCGATCTCCGACGCCGAGCAGGAGCGCCGCTTCCAGGCGCGCGTCCACGATCCGATGCGCCGCTGGAAGCTGAGCCCGATGGACCTCGAGTCGCGCGCCCGCTGGGTCCAGTACTACCGGGCCAAGGACGAGATGTTCCGCTACACCGACATCAAGACGGCCCCGTGGTGGGTCGTCCAGGCAGATGACAAGCGCCGCGCACGGCTGAACTGCATTGCGCACCTGCTCTCGCAGGTCCACTACCAGGACATGACGCCGCCCCCGATCGATCTGCCCCCGCGCGTGGACGAGGCCTACGTCCGGCCTCCGATCGAGGAGCAGACGTTCGTGCCCGAGGTCTACTGAAGCCGTGACGCCCGACTGGTTCCACGAGCTGGCGGAGTTTCTCCGAATCGAATCGGTCAGCGCCGACCCGGCGCGGCGCCCCGAGGTCCAGCAGGCCGGCGAGTGGGTGTGCGAGCGCGTGCGCGAGGCGGGCGGCGAATGCGAGCTCGTCGACTGGGATGGGCAGCCGCTGGCCGTCGGGGAGGTGCGGGCCTCACACGACGCCGACAGCGCCCCGACCGTCCTGTGCTACGGCCACTTCGATGTCCAGCCGCCGGATCCACTCGAGCTGTGGGACGCGCCGCCGTTCCAACCCGAGATCCGCGACGGGCGTCTATACGCGCGCGGCGTGGCCGACGACAAAGGCCAGCTGTACATGCTGCTGGCCGGCGCGCGCGAACTGGCGCAGTCCGGTCAGCTCCCGGTCAACGTGCGCTTCGCCTGCGACGGCGAGGAGGAGACGGGCGGCGAGTCGATCGTCGAGTTCCTGGCCGCCGACGACCGCGGCGCCCAGGCCGCGATCATCTTCGACAGCGGGATGATCGGTCCGGGCCGGCCGGCCTTCGACGTCGCCACACGGGGCCTGACGTACTTTCACCTAACCGTCCGGACGGGCGCCCGGGATCTGCACTCGGGCATGTATGGCGGCGCGGCGCTGAACGCCGGCCATGCGTTGATCCGGACCCTCGGCGCCGTCCTTCCCACCGACGGCCGGCTCGCGGAGCCCCTGCGCAAAGGGATCGTGCCCCCGACCCAGGCCGAACGCGACGGCTGGCATGAGCTGCCCGCCGGCGCCGACGAACTCGCGGATCAGGGCGCCCGCCCGACGGACCCGCGCGCGGCCGAGGAGTTCTACCTGCGCACGACGTCCGAGCCGGCGCTGGACGTGAACGGGCTCGACAGCGGCTCGCCGTTCGCGCAGAAGACGGTCCTGCCGGTCCGGGCTGACGCCAACGTCTCGATCCGGCTCGCGCCCGGGCAGAGCCCCGAGGAGATCGCCCGCGAATTCGAGCGGCTGCTACGCGACGCGGTTCCGGCTGGCGCCGAGCTCGAGATCGAACGGCTCGGTTTCGCGCCGGCCGCCGTGTTCGATCCCGACAGTCCGGCCATCCAGCTCGGGCTCCGTGCGTTCGAGCGCGCGGTCGGGACGCGTCCGGCGCTCGTGCGCTCCGGCGGGACCTTGCCGATCGCCGCCGCCCTCGCCGACCGGGGCATCCCCACGATCATCACCGGCTTCTCGCTCCCGGACTCGGGCATCCACTCGCCGAACGAGTGCCTGCAGGTCGAGTACATCCCGCTCGGGATCGCTGCGGCGCGAGCGCTGTTCGAGGAGCTGGCCGCGCTCTAGCCCGTCGCTCGCGCAGCGCTCACGATCAGCTCGACGCAGGTCGGTAGCGCCAGCGTGGTCGAGTCGAGCACGAGGTGATAGTGCCGCGGATCCCGCGGGTCGGTGCCGTAGAAGTGCTTGACGTAGTCGAGCCGGGCGCGATCGGAATTACGTTGCCGGCGCCGGGCGTCGCCCTCGTCGATCTCCTCGACGCGCATGGCCTGAAACACGCGCGCCTCTTCGGGTCCGTCGAGGCGCACGTGCAGTGCGCCGGCTCGGCCTCGCAACACGATCGCCGCGGCCCGTCCGAGCACGACGACCTCGCCCTCGGCCGCGGCTTCGACTAGGAGCCGCTCCGTTTCCCGGCAGAACTCGGCCGTGGTCGCCTCGGGCATGACGACGCCGCTGGTATTCGGCAGACGAGCGAGCAATCGCGTGAACCGCGGCGCCGCGGCCTCGTCGTGCGCTTCGGCGTGCTCGACGGGGACGTCGAGGCGCTCGGCCACCTGTACGGGGATCGCGCGATCGATGAATCGCCAGCCGAGCCGCTCGGCGACCTCCGGCCCGACCCAGCTGCCTCCGGCGCCATACGACGCGGAGATCGTGACCATGCTGCTCATACGGCCACCGCCGGTTGGACCTCCCCGACGACGGCGGTCGTGCCGGGCCGCAGCAACGTCCCCGACACCACTGCACCGAGAAGGAAGATGCCCGCGGCCCACCAGAACGCGACCGTGTATCCGTGCACCGCGGCCTGCGCCGCCACCGCCGGGGTGGGCGCCTTGCCGACGAGGTAGCTGGTCAGGGCAGTCGTGGCGATCGTGTTCAGGAACGCCGTGCCGATCGAGCCGCCCACCTGCTGGCAGCTGTTCACGGTGGCCGACGCCACGCCGGCGTCGTCGGCATCCACGCCGAGCGTCGCGGTGTTGATCGAGGGCGCGAAGATCAACCCGAGTCCCAGGCCAATCACGAGCAGGGGCGGGAGGATGTGCCCCGCGTAGGTCGAGTGCACGCCGAGTTGAGCGAGCACCACCATGCCGAGCGCCGCCAGCAGCATCCCGGTCGGTACGAGCGGCTTGGGCCCGAAGCGCGGGAGCAGCACCGCGTTCGAGGTGGTCGAGCCGATGACGATCATTGCCACCATCGGCAGGAAGGCCAGGCCGGTTGTCACCGGGCTGTAGCCGAGCGTCTTCTGTAGGTAGTAGGTGAGGAACAGGAACACGCCGAACAGCCCGGCGCCGGAGATCAGCACCGACAGGTACGAGCCCCCACGGTTGCGGTCGAGCACGATCCGCAGCGGGAGCAGGGGATGGGCCGAGCGCCGTTCGATGATGACGAACACGATCAGGAGGATCACGCCCACGATCAGCGATCCGAGCGTCTCCCAGTCCGTCCATCCGCGCGGCTCGGCCTGTGAGAAGCCGAAGACGATCAGGAACAGGCCGAGCGACACCGCGACCGCGCCCGGCACGTCGAGCCGCGGGCGCACCGCGGGAACGTGATTGGTGAGCAGCACCATCGCGGCGAACACTGCGGGGACCGCGATCACCACGTTCACGTACAGGCACCAGCGCCATGACAGATATTCGGTGAGCACACCGCCGAGCAGCAGCCCGACCGCTCCGCCGGCGCCGGCGAT
>DATBYI010000625.1:0-4663 GCA_036513815.1 Solirubrobacteraceae bacterium | reverse complement strand
CGGCCGGTGGCGCGCGCGGGCTGGGGGCGGAGCGGTGGCGTGTGTGGGCTGGCGCGAGCCCGTGGCGGATGGGACCCGGGACCAAGGCCGTGGCCCGTGCGAGCTCGGGCGGGCGGTGGCGTCGGGCGAACCGGGCCAACGCGGGGCGGCGGCGCGGAGTGGCGGGAGGCGCCACCGTGGGACCGCCACCGCCCCTAAGCCACCCCCCGCGCCACACACAGCCGCTGGAGCCGCTCCATCGCCTCGGTGGCGCGCTCGGGTAGGACGTCGAGGGCCTCGGCGGCGAGGCGGAGGTCGGCGATCGTGGCGCCCCGGGCCTCCAGGGCGAAGCGGCCGAGCCAGCGCACCGCGGCGCGCTCGTAGCGAGCGGGATCGCCACCCCGCAACACGAGGCAGATCCGCAAGGCGTCGTGGAGCGCCACCGTCGGCAGCTCGCGCGCGGCGGCGACCACGAGCATCTCGTTCCCGGTCTCGAGGGCGCGCCGGAAGCGCGCGTACGGATTCCCGTCGCTGGTCACACGAACATACGTTCGCATACCGCGCGGACGGATGACGCCCCGGGGATGAGCGAGAGGCGCCCGCGGGGATGAGCGAGAGGCGCCCGCGGGGATGAGCGAGAGGCGCCCCCGGGGATGAGCGAGAGCCGCCCGCGGGGATGAGCGAGAGCCGCCCCCCGGAGACCAACCACAGCCGCCCCAACCACGAACGACGGCCGGCCCAACCACGAACGACAGCCGGACCCGGAGACCAACCACAGCCGCCCCAACCACGAACGACAGCCGAAATTCACGCTGTGCAGGGCCCCCCGGCCCGGAGTAGGCTCAGTAAATAAGAGGTACACACGGGATGAGGTGCATAAGCGAGGAGGTCTCCAAATGGCCGTAAAGGGGGCAGAGCTCGAGTCTGAGCTGATCGACTCAGTTTGTGAACGGGTGCGGGAGCGGCTCCCGTCGGACCAGGCGACGCCGTGTGAGGCGTTCGTCCGCCAGTACTACCAGTGGGTCCCGCCCGAGGACCTCGCTGACCGCAACCCGCTCGACCTGTACGGCGCGGCGGTGGCGCATTGGAACCTGGCCCAGCAGCGCGCGCCGGGCGAGGCCAAGGTCCGCGTGTACAACCCGGACTACGAGCAGCACGGCTGGGCGTCGCCGCACACGTTGATCGAGATCGTGTCGGACGACATGCCGTTCATCGTCGACTCGGTGACGATGGACCTCACGCGCAAGGGCTACGTGATCCATCTGGTGATCCACCCCGTGATGCGGATCCGCCGCGACGAGTCCGGGCACATCATTGAGGTCCTCGACGCGGAGGCAAGCCCCGACGGCGCTGTCGCCGAGTCGATCCTGCACGCCGAGGTCGGCCGCGAGCACGACCCGGCCAAGCTCGACGAGCTGCGCCGGAGCGTGGAGCGCGTGCTCGACGAGGTTCGCGCCGCGGTCGAGGACTGGCAGCAGATGCGCCAGCGGGCCCAAGCCCTGACCGACGAGCTCGACCAGCGCCCGCCCGCCGGCATCGACACCGCCACCATCGACGAGACCAAGGCGTTCCTGACCTGGCTCGCCGACGACAACTTCACCTTCCTCGGCTACCGCGACTACGACCTGACCGAGGACGAGGACGGGGACGGGACGGTGCTCGAGGCCATCGACGGCTCGGGCCTCGGGATTCTGCGCGGCCGCTCGAACCGGCCCCCCAAGCGACTGAGCGCCAAGGCGACGGCCTTCGCGCGCGAGCCGAAGATCCTGCTGTTGACCAAGGCCAACTCGCCCTCGACCGTCCACCGGCCCGCGTACCTCGACTACATCGGTGTCAAGCGCTACGACGAGGAAGGACGCGTGATCGGCGAGCGCCGCTTCCTCGGCCTATACACGACGCGCGCGTACAAGGCCAGCCCGCGCTCGATCCCGATCATCCGGGGCAAGGTCGAGGGCGTCCTCCAGCACGCCGGTTTCCCGCCCGCGAGTCACGACCGGAAGGCGCTGCTCGAGATCCTCGAGTCGTATCCGCGCGACGCGCTGTTCCAGATGGACCCCGAGGAGCTGTTCGACGTGGCGATCGGGATTCTCGGGCTCGGCGAGCGCCAGCGCCTGCGGCTGTTCATGTGGCGCGACCCGCTCGACCGGTTCGTCGAGTGCCTGGTGTGCATCCCGCGCGACCGCTTCAACACCGAGAACCGCGAACGCGTCGGGCGGATCCTGCTCGACGCTCTCGGCGGCGTCGCGCTCGACTGGAACCTTCAGCTGAGCGAGTCGCGAATAGCGCGCGTGCACTACATCATCCGCTGTGGCGAGGAGCCGGCGAGCGACTACGAGGCCGCGGCGATCGAGGCGCGACTCGTCCAGGCGGTGCGCGCATGGACCGACGACCTGCGCGACGCTCTGCTCGAGGACCACGGCGAGGAAGAGGGCACCAAGCTGTTCCGACGCTACGAGCGGGCCTTCCCGCCCGGCTACCAGGCCGACTGGGTGGCGCGCTCGGCCGTCGCCGACATCGTGCGGATCGAGGAGCTGTGCTCGACCGACGAGCCGATTACGAGCCTTTACCGCCCGCTCGAGGCGCCCGACGGGATCGTGCGGCTGAAGCTGTTCAGCGCCGGCGGGGTGCTCCTGTCCGACGTGCTGCCCACGCTCGAGCACCTCGGGGCGAAGGTGGCCGACGAGCGGCCCTACGAGATCACCGCGGCCGACCGCGCCCCCGCATGGATCTACGACTTCGGGCTCCAGGCCGATCCCGATAACACCGAACGCGTTCGCGACCTGCTGCACGACGCCTTCCTCGGCGTATGGCGGGGCGAGCTCGAGGACGACGGGCTGAACGGCCTCGTAATCGGGGCCACCCTCACCGGCCGTCAGGTGTCGTTCATCCGCGCGATCGCCAAGTACCTGCGCCAAGGCGGGATAGGCTTTTCCGACGCCTACATCGAGCGCACGCTGACCGGGCATCCCGAGATCGCACGCCTGATCGTCGAGCTGTTCAACGCGCGTCTGGACCCAGACCACGCCGAGCCCGCGCTCGCCGAGCGGATCGCCGGCGAGATCGGGGAGGCGCTCGACGCGGTGCCGAGCCTCGACGAGGACCGCATCCTCCGCGCCTTTCTGAGCGTCGTCCGCGCGATCGTCCGCACCAACGCATTCCAGACCGACGCCACAGGCAAGCCCCACCCGTACATGTCGTTCAAGCTCGACTCCGCGGAGATCCCGATCCTGCCCCTGCCGCGACCCCAGTTCGAGATCTTCGTCTACTCGCCACGCGTCGAGGGCGTTCACCTGCGCGGCGGCAAGGTCGCTCGCGGGGGTATCCGTTGGTCGGATCGCCGCGAGGATTTCCGGACCGAGGTCCTCGGCCTGATGAAGGCCCAGATGGTCAAGAACGCGCTGATCGTGCCCGTCGGCGCCAAGGGTGGCTTCGTGCTCAAGCGGCCCCCGGCGCAAGGCGGCCGCGAGGCCCTGCAGGCGGAGGGGATCGCCTGCTACAAGATCTTCCTCTCGGGGATGCTCGACATCACCGACAACATCGTCGAGGGCAAGGTGGTCGCCCCCGAGCGGGTGGTTCGCTACGACGACGATGATCCGTACCTGGTCGTGGCGGCGGATAAGGGCACCGCGACCTTCTCCGATCTCGCCAACGAGGTCTCCCAGAGCTACGGCTTCTGGCTGGGCGACGCGTTTGCCTCGGGTGGCTCCCGGGGCTATGACCACAAGCAGATGGGGATCACGGCCCGCGGCTCATGGGAAGCGGTCAAGCGCCATTTCCGCGAGCTCGGGGTCGACGTGCAGACGACCGACTTCACCGCCGTCGGGATCGGCGACATGTCGGGTGATGTGTTCGGCAACGGCATGCTCTGCTCGCGCCACACGAGGCTGATCGCCGCGTTCAATCACCTGCACGTGTTCCTCGATCCGGATCCGGACTCCGAAAAGAGCTACGAGGAGCGTGAGCGGCTGTTCGCCCTGGAGCGCTCATCCTGGAGCGACTACGACGAGTCGCTGATCTCCGAGGGGGGCGGCGTGTTCTCGCGTAGCGCGAAGTCGATCAAGCTCTCCCCGCAGATCCGGGAGGTGCTGCACATCGAGGCCGAGAAGCTCGCTCCCAACGAGCTCATCCAGGCGATCCTGAAGGCCCCTGTCGACCTGCTGTTCAACGGTGGCATCGGCACCTACGTGAAGGCGTCCACGGAGTCGCAAGCCGACGTCGGCGACAAGGTCAACGATCCGCTCCGGGTCGACGCGCGGGAGCTGCGCTGCCGGGTGATCGGCGAGGGCGGGAACCTGGGTCTCACGCAAAGGGCGCGGATCGAGTACGCGCTGGCCGGTGGCCCCGAGAACCGAGGCGGCCGGATCAATACCGACGCGATCGACAACGTCGCCGGCGTCAACACCTCCGACCACGAGGTCAACATCAAGATTCTGCTCGACGGGCTCGTGGCGGACGGCGACATGACCGCCAAGCAGCGCAACGAGCTGCTGGCCGAAATGACCGACGCGGTCGGAGCGCAGGTGCTGTACGGCAGCTACACGCAGACCCAGGCGATCAGCCTCGCGCTCGCTCAGGCCCCGGCCATGGTCGACGTGCACGCGCGCCTGATCCGCTACCTCGAGCAGAACGCCGGACTGAACCGCAAGCTCGAGTTCCTGCCCTCCGACGACATCATCGACGAGCG
>DATBYI010000624.1:0-5386 GCA_036513815.1 Solirubrobacteraceae bacterium | reverse complement strand
AGGTTGGCCGCGCCTTCGGCGTCGCCCCGCTCGTCGGCGCGCTGGTAGGCGGCTTCCGCGCCGGCGATGTCGCTGCGCTGCTCGAGCAGCCGGCCCAGGTTGGTCGCGCCGTCGGCGTCGCCGCGCTGGTCGGCCCGGGAGTAGGCCGCTTCCGCGCCGGCGAGATCGTTCTTCGCCACGAGCACGCCGCCGAGGTTGAAGGCGCCGGCGGCGTCGCCGCGCTGATCGGCGCGGCGGTAGGCGGCTTCGGCGCCGTCGAGGTCTCCGCGGTCCTCGAGGATCACCCCGAGGTTTGTGGCGCCGGATGGGTGCCCGTATTTGTCGGCCCGGCGATACGCGGCTTCTGATTCGGCGGTTTCCCCACGGTCAGCAAGTAGCCCCGCGAGACTGAATGCACCGACGGCATCGCCGCGCTCGTCGGCCCGGCGGTAGGCCGCTTCCGCCTCGACGAGATCGGCGCGTTGCTCATGGAGCATCCCGAGACTCGAGGCCGCCGCGGGATGGCCGCGTTCATCGGCACGCTGGAATGCGCTCTCGGCTTCGTCAGGACGGTCCTGACGGGCTAGGAGGAGGCCCAGCCTGAAGGCGCCCGCGCCATCTCCTCGATCATCGGCGCGCCGGTAGGCGGCTTCCGCGCCGACGCGATCCCCGCGTTCCTCGAGAAGCATGCCGAGGTGCGCCGCAGCGGCCGGGTGACCAAGCTCGTCGGCTCGGCGGAAGGCGGCCTCGGCCTCCGCGAGATGGTCATGTTCAGCCAACATTGTGCCCTGATTAAACGCTTTTTGAGCCTCGTCGTGTGCGTTGTCACGAAGTGCCGCCGCGGCGGCCGCTCCGGCCAGGCCGGCGGGGATCAGATCCTCGGCTGCGGGCTCGTATTCGGAGGCCGGCTCGGCCTCTGCCGGGCGCTTGGTTCCGCGGCGCGGCGGGCTCAGCGCGCCGACCAATGCGGTCAGTTCCAGCCCACGCGGCCGGGACAGGTGAAGCCGCGCGAAACGGGTCCTGGGAAGGTGAGGTTTGGGTCGTCGCCAACGGGCGGCGCGGGTCGCGGCCGGGGCCGCCTCGAGCCGAGACCGGTGCCGGGCGGTGATCAGCCAAACCGCCAGGAGTCCGGCCGCGACCAGGAGGAGGAGCCATAGCCAGCCGAGCGAGCTTGAAGGGGGCGACGCGATGTCGGCCTTGCGCACGCTCGGTGGCGGGCTCGGGGTCGGCGTCTTGGCTCGCGCTGTACGCCGACCGTGCGATGTCGGATGCGACGGCCGGCTCACCGGCGCCCGCGCAGCCGGCTTCGACGTCGCGGGCGCGGCGGGTGCACTGCTGAGCGCGAGGATTCCGCGCGCCGCCACGAGGAGGGCATTCCTGGCCGCTGCCGGGAGCTTGCCGGGCGTGCCGGCGCAGTTGGAGTGCGTGGAGGCCTGATTGAGGCTTCCGACGGCCCGCTGCTCTAGTTGACCTTCCTTCTGGGCGCTGACACCCAGGATCCTCGCTACCTCTTGGCGGCTAAAGCCGTGCTTCAGCCCGATCCCCGTGCGGAGGACGAGCACCTCCGTCTGCCGTGGCGCGAGCGATGAGAGGCAGCCTTTGGACTGGGTCACGAGGCGGCGCAGGGCCTTCGTCGAGAGCGGGCCACGGTGGGCGGCCGCGCGACTCCCTCGCGACCCTCCGCGTCGGACGTCCGCCTGCCTGCCGTACGCACCCGCCGCGCCTGCGGTTCCGTAGGACGACGTGCCGGCGGTGCCGCCGGCGCTGGCGCCGGCCGGCGAGGAAGCGGCCTGGCCGGATCCGGACGTCGTCGGCGCGCTCGAGGACCCGTTCGATCGCGACGAGGCCGGCGAAGACGGCGTCGACTGGACGGTCGGCACGTGCACCGAGGATGGCTTCGGCACGCTCACGGTCGGGGTGCTGACCGGCAACCGGGGAACGGTGACGGTGGGAACGGTCGGTGTGTGCACGGTCGGCGTCGTGACCGACGGCGTCGTGACCGACGGAGTCGTGACCGACGGAGTCGTAACTTTCGGCGTCGTCACGACCGGGGTCGAGACCGACGGCACGGTCAGCGACGGAACGGAGACCGAGGGAACGGTCAGCGCGATGCTCAGGTGCAGCTGGCCGAGGGATACGAGCACCGCGCAGGTGAGCCCCAGCCCGCCGCCCAGCACGCGCGCCACGACTCCCGGCCATCCCCGCTTACGCACTCGGGCTTGCGGTCGGCCCCCGACTCGAACTCCGAATCGAGCAAAACCCGCTCGCCGCCGACCCCCTCTCATTGTGCGCGAATACGTACCCATTGCTGACTAATCCGAAACGGTGGTCCCAAGGGCCGCGCACCCCCGGAGAGGCGAAGATCGGGAGGCGCCAGTAGGGTCTGAGCCATGCCGATTGGCCTGTTCGACACCGCCGCGCAGATGCTCGCGCTGCGCGAGGAGATCCGCGAACGCGTCGCCGGCGTGCTCGACCGGGGCGTCTACATCCTCGGGCCGGAGGTGGAGGCGTTCGAGCGCGAGCTCGCCGATTACCTCGGCGTGCGTCACGCGATCGGCGTCGGCAACGGCACCGACGCGATCACGATCGGGCTCAGAGCCCTCGGCGTCCGTCCCGGCGACGACGTGGTCGTGCCGTCGTTCACCTTCTATGCGTCGGCCGAAGCGATCGTGAACGCGGGCGCCCGTCCCGTGTTCTGCGACGTCGACCCGGATACGCGCAACCTGACGCCGGAGACGGTGCGGGCCGTGCTGACGCCGCGGACGGCGGCGATCGTGTCGGTCGACCTGTTCGGCCTCCCGGCGCCCTCGCCGACGCTCGCCGAGCTCGGCCTGCCCGTGCTCGAGGACGCCGCGCAGGCGGCCGGCGCGAGCCTCGACAGCCGCCGCGCCGGCTCGCTGGGCGACGTGGCCACGTTCTCGTTCTATCCGTCCAAGAACCTGCCGGCCTTCGGCGACGGGGGCGCGATCACCACCGACGACGACCGGATCGCGGAGGGCGCGCGGGCGCTGCGCTTCCACGGCTCGCGCGACAAGCAGACGTTTGAGTACGTCGGCTACAACTCGCGCCTGGACGAGATCCAGGCGGCGATCCTGCGCGTGATGCTCCCCGAGCTCGATACCTGGTGCGACGGTCGCCGCGCCGCGGCCCGGGCTTACGAAGAGGCTGGCATTGAGCGGCACGTGGCGCCGCCGTTCGAGCCTCCCGGCGCCGAGGCCGCCTGGCACCTATACGTCGCCACCCATCCCCGCGCCGACGAGCTCATCGCGGGGCTACGCGACCACGGTGTGGGCGCCCGGGCCTACTACCGCACGCCGCTTCACCGCCAGCCCGCGATGGCCCCCTACGCGCCATCGGCGCCAGACGCGCTGCCCGTCACCGACGAGCTCGCCCGTACCAACCTCGCGCTGCCCATGGGTCCGACGCTGGGCGAGGAGCCGGTGCGCGAGGTGGTGGCGGCGCTCGACGGGGTGGTCGCGGGGCTCGGCGCGGTGGCGTGACGGTCGGAGCGGTGGCGTAAAGGGTCACGCGCGCGCGTGATTCGGCGGCGCCCCGAGGCGGGGTACTCCGGAGGCAGTGGCGCCCCCGAGGTGGCGGCGGCGCTCCCCTCCTGGGTCATATCGGCGCACTCGGGCCGCCCCTCGCGGTGAATGGCGATTCAGCGCTATATGTGGGTACTTTCGGCGCATTCGACCCGCGTGGATTGCCGAGTGCGCACTTATGACCCACGGTGGATGAGCGGACCGAGGAGGAGCGGGCGACCGGGCTCAGGAGCTCGGCGCGCGCATCCTATGTCCAGCGTTCGAGCAGATCCTCGTCGGGCACGCGCCGGACGACGCGCGCCGGCACGCCCATGACGACCTCCCGGTCGCCCACGTCGCGGGTGACGAGCGCGCCCGCCGCGACGAACGCCTCCTCGCCGATGACCACCCCGGGGACGAGCACCGCGCCACCGCCGACGCGACACGCGCGCCGGAACACCGGGCCAAGGAGCGGCTCGCCGCGCGGGTGGCGCCCCATCGTGTGATCGTTGGTGGTGGTGACGCCCGGCCCGAGGAACACGTCGTCCTCGACGACCGACCCGCCGGTCACGTAGACGCCCGTCTGGATCAGGACGCGGTCCCCGACGTGGGCGCCGAAGTCGACCGACGAGCCGCGGCCGACGACGGAGCGCTCGCCGATCCGCGCGTTCTCGCGCACCTGGGTCTGATCGCCGATGATCGCCCCGGAGGCGACGTACGCGCCGGCGTAGACGACCGCGCCAGAGCACACGGTGGCGCCGGGCTCGAGTACGAGCGCGCCGATCGAGGCGCCGGCGGCGCTCGATGCCGCCCGCAGTCGCGGTCGCTTTCCGAGCACCGCGCAGTCCTCGATCACGCAGCCGTCGCCCACTTCGGTTCCGGCGTGAACGACCGTTCCGGCGCCGATGCTCGCCCCGGCCCCGATCCGGGCGCCGGCGTGGATCACCGCGCCGTGCGCGATCGACACCCCGTCTGCCACGTCTGCGCCGGCGTCGATGTATGCGTCCATCAGGGCGGTGAGTCTAAGCTCAGCCGGTCGTGGCGAGCGCCGTGGCATCCACAGCCTCAGCCTCAGCTTGACGGTCAGATCATCCTCTGCGATAGCCGTCGTGGTCGCTGAGGTGATCGAGTGACTGGGGCGCCCGGCGGCTGCCGAGTGACCGGGGCGCCTGGCGGCACTGCCTACGACCCGGTCAGCCCACCGCCTCGGTGTCGTCCAGGCGCTGCTTGAGGAACTCCTGCTCGGCCGGGTTGCGAGTCAGCTCGAGCGCCCGGGCGTATTCGTCGCGCGCCTCGTCGTGGCGCCCGAGTCTGCGCAGGAAGTCGGCCCGCACCGCGTGCAGGAGGTGATAGCGCTCGAGGCCGTCGATCCGGTCGACCAGCGCCAGACCGTCCTCCGGCCGCCCCGCCTGCCCCACCGCGACCGCGTGGTTGAGGGCCACGACGGGCGACGGGACCAGCTGCCACAGCTGCTCGTAGAGCTCGGCGATCTGCCGCCAGTCGATCTCCTCGGCGCTCGGCGCTTCGACGTGCAGCGCGGCGATCGCCGCCTCGATCTGGTAGCGCCCCGGACGCTGGAGGCGCAGCGCGCGGTTGAGCACCCGAACCCCCTCGTCGATCTCGGCGCGATCCCAGCGGGACCGGTCCTGGTCGGAGAGCAGGATGAGCTCGCCCTCGGGGCCGGTGCGCGCGTGCCGGCGCGAGTCGTGGAACAGCATGAGGGCGACGAGTCCGAGCGCCTCGGCCTGTTCGGGCATCAGCGAGGCGAGCAGCTTGCCGACCCGGAGCGCTTCCGCGCACAGCTCCGAGCGCACGAGATCCTCTCCGGCGGTTGCCGCATAGCCCTCGTTGAAGATCAGGTAGATGACCGTGAGGACGGCGGTGAG
>DATBYI010000623.1:0-2065 GCA_036513815.1 Solirubrobacteraceae bacterium | reverse complement strand
CGCGCTCCCACTGGGCGAGGCGCCACAGGTCGCGCCGGACCTGGGAGGGGTCGAGCTGGCGACCGGGCAGGTGCATGTTGGCCGTCGCGATCAGCCGGCGCTCGTCGCCGGTCAGCGCCATCCACTTGGCGAGCACGTCGTCGGAATCGGGGAGTCGCGAACTGCCGTAAGGCCGCGTTTCGTCCGGGAACGTGACGCAGTACTCGTTGAGCAGGCGGTGAGTCTGGGCCAGGTAGGCGACGATCGGCCGGTGCGGGTAGATCAGGTAGGCGTACGGCGCGCCGCCGGTGCCGCCGACGTCATCGGGCCCGTCGGCCAGCGTCCCCCACACACGCAGGAAGCCGAGGTCGCGGTACATCGACCATTCCTCTTCGTTGACGCACGAACGCAGGAGGGCGCGCGCTCGCTGTTCGGCGCGGCGCTCCCGGCCGGGGTCATAAGCCCACGTCGGGGTGCGCTGCCGCCCGGCGCGGAAGCGGCTCCAGAGCTCCTCGACGCGCGGGACGATCAGGTCAGAAAGCAGGGCAAGCGCGACAAGTGCCGTCGCTGCAAGCGCCAGCAGCACCCGGTCGCCGACGGCCTACCGGCCGCCCGCCGCCCGCGGAAAGAAGATCACGCGGTCGGCGTCCCAGGGAATGTCTTCGAACGAGCGGACCATGATCGACTCCCGCCGTCCCTCCGTGTCCGAAAGAGGCACCGCAGCCCAGAGCCCGGCGTCCAGCTGACGGCGGAATTCCTCGATCAGGCGTTGCTCGTCCTCGGCGCGTTCGACGTCCCCTTCGGCGATCAGAACCTCCCCATGTCCCGGCTTCATCCTCAGGAAACGCACCGCGTGATTATGTCAGACCCCTGCCTCCCGCCGGACCGGCGGCGCGTCGTTATGTACCGCTTTTGGCTGGTTTGCAGGCAGTGAGACCTACTAGCGGGGCGGTGAGGTGAGGCCAACCAGTCCGAGGATGTCGACGGGGCCGGGGCCGGCACCGATCTCGGTGAGACCGTTCGCCACGGCACGGGCGGCGAGCTCCTTGGCGGCGCGGGCGGCCTCGAGCGGGTCGTCGCCGAGCGCGAGGCGCGCCGCGAGCACCGAGGAGTGGGTGCATCCGGAGCCGTGCGCGGCATCGCCGGGGTGCCGCGCGCCGGGGATTTCGACCAGGCGCTGGCCGTCGAAGAACACGTCGGTGGCGTCCTCTCGGTGACCGCCGGTCACGACCACGACCTGGGGTCCGAGGGAGTGGATGGCTCGCGCCAGTTCTTCGGGGTCGAGATCTTTCGCGTCGGGTCCGGCGAGTGCCCGGGCCTCGGGCACGTTGGGGGTGACGACGGTGGCGCGGGGCAGGAGCAGCTCGATGAGCGTCGCCTTGGCAGCCGGGTCGAGCAGCTGGGCGCCGGACTCGGCCACCATCACGGGGTCGAGCACGATGGGTGTCTGCTCGGGTAGTTCGTCCAGCGCGAGCGCCACGGCCTCGATTGTGGTGGCGTCGCCCAACATTCCGATCTTTACGGCGTCGGTGCCGATGTCGGTGGCGATGGCGCGCACCTGGGCGATGATGATCTCGGGCGGGATGGCGTGGACGGCCGTGACGCCGACCGTGTTCTGCGCTGTGATCGCGGTGATCGCCGTCATCCCGTGCACGCCGCAGGCCGCGAACGCCTTCAGGTCGGCCTGGATGCCCGCGCCGCCGCCTGAATCCGACCCGGCAATCGAGAGCGCCCGCTTGATCATCCGAACGAGGGTACTTTCGCGACCGTCCGCTTGATCACGCCCAGCGCCCGCTTGGCCCCGCCGAGGAGCACCTCCCGGACGCGGTTGACTTTTCCGTGGACTATTCCCGGAAATCACACCCTCAACTTGGGTGGGCCACGCTCAGGGAACTACCGAGAACCGCCCGCCGTGTGAGCGCCTGACGAAACCGTGGAGTTCCAGGGCCGCAAGGGCGGCGAGGCCCTGGTCGGGACTGAACCCCGCCCGCGCCAGGGCTGCCGTCGTATCGTGGCCCTCCGCGATCGCGGCTAGCAAGGGACGGAGCTCCGGAGCTGGCTCCGCGCGCCGCTCGACGGCTTGCCG
>DATBYI010000622.1:0-3310 GCA_036513815.1 Solirubrobacteraceae bacterium | reverse complement strand
AGTGGCGCTGACCGTCGCCGAGTTTCTGAGTGGGACCTTGTACAACGGCCTGGGTCGCTACGACACGGCGCTGGCGGCAGTCCTGCCCGCCGAGCGCTTCTATACCGAGGGGCCCGCGATATGGGCGCTCACCGAGCTGATTGAGGCGGCAGTCAGATCCGGTCAGCCGGAACGCGCTTGTCGTGCGTTTGACCGGGTCCGCGAGACGACTCGCGCCGCTGCCACGGACTGGGCGCTGGGAATCGAAGCCCGTTCGCGCGCCTTGCTCAGCGATGGCGATGACGCCGAGAGCCTCTACAGAGAAGCGATTACACGGCTGCGTCGTACGAGCATCCGCGTGCAGCTTGCCCGCACCCACCTCCTTTACGGCGAGTGGCTGCGGCGCCAGCGCCGACGCATGGACGCTCGAGTAGAGCTCCGCACCGCCTACGAGCTCTTCAAGGACTTTGGGGTGGAGGCCTTCGCCGAGCGCGCGCGGGTCGAGCTCGAAGCGACGGGTGAGCGTGCCCGCAAACGGACCGCCGACAAGCTCGACCAGCTCACGCCGCAGGAGACGCAAGTCGCTCGCCTTGCGGCCGAGGGCCACACCAACCGAGAGATCGCGGCCCGGCTTTTCATCAGCACGAGCACCGTCGAGTACCACCTGCGCAAGGCGTTCCGCAAGCTCGGCGTCAAGTCACGCACGCAGCTCGAAGACAGACTGTCGTAGGCCTCACCCGATCGCCGCGCTGGCCGGCCTGCGTGCTCACCGCTGCCGAATCATCCAGATTTGGCGACGACGCCTCACCTGGTTGGCGGCAAAACTTGGGCCGCCTCCCGCCCGGAGCGCTGCAAACCAACCCAACCGGAAGGGAGATCCTCCGTGAGCACCGAGCAGCGCGAGACCCTCGACGCAATCCTGCGACAGTCAGCCTTCCCCGTCGACAGCGATGTCAACGAGCAACGACGACTCCTCCGTGAGTTGCTATCGGCGCAGCCGTTGCCCGCCGACGTGACGGTGACTGCAGCCTCACTGGGCGGCGTTCCAACCGCCGAAATAACCGTCGACGGAATCGAACCGCGGCACATCGTTCTTTACTTCCACGGCGGCGTGTACGTGATGGGGGACGCCTTCCTCTCCGCTAGCCTAGCCTCGCAGGTCGGCCGGCGGACGCAGGCCAAGGTCATCTCCGTCGACTACCGGCTCGGCCCCGAGCACCCGTATCCGGCAGCGATTGACGACGCTCTTGCGGCCTACGAAGCACTCCTGCACGACGGCGTTGCCCCTTTGGATATTGCGTTCGCGGGAGAGTCCGCCGGCGGCGGCCTCACCATCGCCACCCTGATCAACGCCCGCGATCACGGGCTGTCCTTGCCAGCCGCGGCCTTCGTCATGTCACCGTATGTCGATCTCACCCTCGCGGGGACGACTATGGAAACCAAGCACGAGGTCGACCCGCTTCTCAGCCGCGAGGCTCTCCAAGCCCGAATCACTGACTACACATCGGGAGAAGACGCCGGTCTTCCCCTCATTAGCCCCGTATTCGCCGACCTGTCTGGCCTGCCTCCCATGATCATCCAGGCCGGAAGTCACGAAGTTCTTCTGGACGACGCTGTCCGTGTTGCGGGACACGCCGCCACCGCCGACGTCGAGGTCACGCTCGAGATCACCCCTGGGGTGCCGCACGTCTTCCAGGCCTACTCGGCGATGCTTGACGAAGCGGGCGCTGCGCTGGACAGAGCCGGCCAGTTCCTGTCGGCGTACCTCACCAGACCAGAGCGCGTCACCGCAAAGCGAGAATAAGGATCGGTGGGAGGGTGACCGGCTGATGAAGGCAGTGCGATTCGACGATTACGGTGGCGTCGAGGTCCTGGAGGTGCGCGATGTGGCGCGTCCTGAGCCTGGGCCTGAGCAGGTGCTCGTGGCGGTCCGCGCGGCCGGGATCAATCCCAGCGAGGCGGAGATTCGTGAGGGCGTGGTCCGCGAGATCTTCCCCGCGACTTTTCCCAGCGGCGAGGGCTCGGACCTCGCGGGCGTGGTCGAGGAGGTCGGCGCGGGCGTGACGGGCGTAGCGGTGGGCGACGAGGTGATCGGCTATGCCGACGACCGGGCAAGCCACGCCGAGTACGTGCTTGTCGGGGCGGCCAACCTGACGGCGAAGCCTGCGGAGGTTCCGTGGGAGGTGGCGGGCGCGCTGTTTGTCGCAGGCGTGACGGGGGTCGCTACCGTGCGTGCCGTGGCCCCGGCTGTGGGTGAGTCGGTCGTGATCGCGGGGGCGGGCGGCGGTGTTGGCGTGTTCGCGGTCCAGCTCGCGGTCCGCACGGGCGCGCGCGTCATAGCACTGGCCAGCGAGCGTCATCACGCATGGCTCCGAGCGCGCGGCGCGGTGCCCGTCGCCTACGGCGATGGCGTCAGTGAGCGCATCAGCGCGGCTGCCGAGGGCGCGCCGGTGGTCGCGTTCATCGACCTGGTCGGTGGCGGCTATGTCGAGGTGGCGCTAGAGCTTGGCATCGCCAGGGACCGGATCGACACGATCGTCGACTTCCCCGCGATCGAGAAGTACGGCGTCAAGGGCGAGGGCGGCGCGGCGGCGGCGAGCGCGGAGACTCTCGCCGAACTAGCCGAGGCGATCGCCGCGGGCGACCTCGTCGTGCCGATCCAGCGCACGTACTCGCTCGACGACGTTCGAGCGGCGTTCACCGAGCTCGAGGCCGGTCACATCGCAGGGAAGATCGTCCTCATCCCGTGACCGGTAGGACAACTGGGCTGGGGTCACGACCGGGTTGGTGGGCCGCTGGCGTGGCCAGCACGGACGTGGGAGAGGCCCGTGAGTTCGTCAGGGCCGAGTTGCGACAGCCGGTCGGAGACGATGAACAGTCCGTTTCGCCGCAGCGCCACACTCCGCGTCTATCTCGAGGAGAACATGAGTCCGTCGCGCGCGTAACCCCGCCTGGGCGTTCACGAGCAACGAGATCGCCAACCGAATCAAGGCGGCGCGGGAGCTCCTCCCGCATCCGACCGAGCCGCGCTCGTGCGAGTCACAGATTGCGGTGAGCTTGATACGGCTGGCGGAGAGTGTGAGGTCTCGCGTCGTTACGGGTTCGTGACCTTGATCTCGTTCGTCACGCCCGCGACACCATACAGCCTCGACACATCGTCGTAGGCGGCGTCGCTCTGGAACTGGAAGCTGACGTCACCCTGGAGCGTAACCCAGCCGTCGTGCACCTAGCCTCACATATGGTCGACCGTTCGGCCGGCCATACGAGTGGACACGTCCGACCGATAGCGAACGCGTATCGCGAGGTCGCCGCGGCGCGCGGTGGCGACCTA
>DATBYI010000621.1:0-4927 GCA_036513815.1 Solirubrobacteraceae bacterium | reverse complement strand
CAGCGGGGGCGGCAGTTTCGCGGCCGAGATGGTCACGGGAGCGCTCGTCTGCGTCGTCGAGCCGGCGGCGTTGGAGGCGATCAGCTCGCATTCGTAACTACCCGGCGAGCTCACGAACAGAGAGCTTGTCGTGGCGCCCGCTATGGGCGCGCCACCGACGGTCCATTGATACGTGACGCTCTGCGGTGCGCGGAAGAGGAAACCGCTGACAAGGTCCGCCGCCCAGCTCCCTCCGGTGCACGACAGCGTCTGACCGACCCCACCGCCCCCCGAGACCTCGGGGCCGCCGGTGCCGAGCGGTGCGCGCAGGAGCGCGACGAACCACGGGTCGTTCTCGCCGGTGTAGAGGCTCTGCGCCGGTGCTGAGCCATTGAGGCTCCCGACCCGGATCGTCCCCGACGAGCCCCAGTCACCCCAGTAGATCTTGCCGGAGGTTGGATCGATCGCGAGCCCCCCGACTGTGGTCTCGCCCGTGTACAGGCTCGTGGCGCCCGTGCCGTCGAGATTCCCCACGCGGATGTTGCCGGCGAACTCGTTCGTCCAGTAGAGCTTTCCCGCCGCCGGGTCGATCGCCAGCCCGGTGGGGTAGTTCTCGCCGGTGAACAGGTCGTGGGCGCCGGTGCCGTCGAGATTCCCGGCGCGAATCTTGAACGTGTCGTAGCTGCCCCAGTAGATCGTCCCGGCGGCCGGATCGATCGCCACGCCAACCGGGTAGGACTCCCGCGTGAACAGGGTCCGAGCGCCGCTGCCGTCGAGGTTCCCGACCCGAATCGTGCCGCTTCCCGACACCGCGTCCGCCCAGTAGATCAGCCCGGCGGCCGGGTCGATCGCGACGCCCGATGGTTCGCTTTCGCCGGTGTACAGGTCGTGTGCGCCCGTGCCGTCCAGATTGGCGACGCGAATCGAGCCCGCCGTCGTGTCAGCCCAGTAGATCTTCCCCGTCGCGGGATCAATCGCGACGCCCTCGGGACTGCTCTCGCCGCTGAGCAGATTCTGAGCGCCCGCGCCGCCCAGGTCTCCAAACCGGACGGCGCCCGGGTTCGTATAGCTCGTCCAGTAGATCGAGTCGGAGGCGAACGCGGCGGGCGCGAGCCAAGCCGCCGCGCACGTCAGCAGCGCAAAGACCCAGCCCAATTTCGTGCCCCGCTCGAGGATCCGCCTCATGGTCCCCTCCCAATCCGTGTTTGTTAGCACCCTACCGGACTGGCGAGCCAGGCGGCCACATCACACGATTGCCCATATTTAGGCAACAATATCGATAGACTAGATCTACTTGGGCGTCCTACGGGCAAAGACAACCTTGTCAATTGATCGCGTCTCGCAGCTTCGCGCCCTCGAGGCCGAGGCGGTGTTCGTGGTACGCGAGGTCGTGGCCGAACTCGCCCGCCCGGTGTTGCTGTTCAGCGGCGGCAAGGACTCGATCGCCCTCCTGCGGATCGCCGAGAAGGCGTTTCGCCCGCTTCCGTTGCCGTTCCCGGTGTTGCACATCGACACCGGTCACAACTTCCCCGAGGTGATCGAGTTCCGTGACCGGCGCCTGCTCGAGGCGGGCCACCGCTTGATCGTTGCCTCCGTCCAGGCGTCGATCGATGCCGGGCGGGTCAAGGAGGAGACCCCCGGCGGCTCGCGGAATCGACTGCAGACGGTGACCCTGCTCGACGCGCTCGAGGAGCATGGGTTCGATGCCGCGTTCGGTGGCGCCCGGCGCGATGAGGAGCGGGCGCGCGCCAAGGAGCGAGTGTTCTCGTTCCGCGACGAGTTCGGGCAGTGGGATCCGCGGGCGCAGCGACCGGAGCCGTGGGAGCTCTACAACGCGCGAATTCGGCGGGGTGAGCACATTCGCGTGTTCCCGCTCAGCAACTGGACCGAGCTCGACGTGTGGCGTTACATCGACGCCGAGGAGCTCGCGCTGCCGTCGATCTACTTCGCTCACCGCCGGCGGGTGCTCGAGCGCGACGGGATCCTGCTCGCCGAATCCGAGTGGATCAGGCCGGAACCGGGCGAGCGCGTCGAGGAGGCGATCGTCCGCTATCGCACGGTCGGCGATCTCACGGTGACCGGGGCCGTGCGCTCGGAGGCGGCCGACATCGCCGCGGTGATCGCGGAGACCGAGGCCGCGACCGTCTCGGAGCGGGGGGAGACGAGGGCCGACGATCGGACCTCCCAGGCCGCCATGGAGGACCGTAAGCGCGAGGGGTACTTCTGATGGCGGCGGTCGAGCTGACGGGACAGCGCGAGCTACTCCGGCTGGCGACGGCCGGGTCGGTCGACGACGGCAAAAGCACCTTGATCGGACGGCTCCTCCTTGACACGGGGTCGCTGCTGGCCGATCACGTCGACGACGTTTCCCGCGCCGGAGCGCTCGATCTCGCAGCGGTCACCGATGGCCTGCGCGCCGAGCGCGAGCAGGGCATCACGATCGACGTCGCCTACCGCTTCTTCTCGACTGCCCGGCGGTCGTTCATCCTCGCCGACACCCCCGGTCACGAGCGCTACACCCGCAACATGTTCACGGGCGCATCGACCGCGGACGTGGCGTTGGTGTTGATCGACGCCCGCACCGGTGTCGTCAGGCAAACCCGCAGGCACGCGCACATCGCCGCGCTGCTCGGGATCGAGCACATCGTGACCTGCGTCAACAAGATGGACCTGGTGAACTGGGACCGGGAGCGGTTCGAGGAGATCTTCGCCGACGTCCACGACCTCGTCCGGCGTCTAGGCGTGCCGGATCTGACGGTGATCCCGATCAGCGCGCTGCTCGGCGACAACGTCGCGCGCGGCTCGGAGCACATGCCGTTCTACGACGGACCGACGCTGCTCGAATATCTCGAGGAGCTCGACATTCAGGCCGACCGCGATCTGTGGCATCTGCGGGCGCCGGTCCAGTGGGTGGGTAGGTCCCGCGACGGCGAGGAGCGGCTTTATATGGGCCGGATCGAGGCGGGCACGCTCGCGGTCGGAGACGAGGTGGTCGTGCTGCCCGCCGGCGCCTCGACCACGATCACCGCGCTCGACACGCTCGATGGCGCCGCGGACACGGGCGTGCCGCCGATGTCGGTCACCTTCTCGTTGGCGGACCGGCTCGACGTCGGCCGCGGCGATGTGCTGGTCTCGCCCGGCGAGCAACCTGTGAGCGCCCGCGAGCTCGACTGCACGCTCTGCTGGATGGGCGAAGAGCCGCTCCATCCCGGCCGGCGCTATGCCCTGAAGCACACCACCCGAACGGTTCGGGCCACCGTGCAGGAGATCATCGAGCGCACCGACCCGGAGACGCTCGAGCGCCAGCTCGAGCCGACCTCGCTGGCCCTCAACGACATCGGCCAGGTGCGACTGCGGACGAACACGGCGGTGATCGCCGACCCGTATACGACCAATCGCGTGACCGGCGCCTTCATCCTGATCGACGAGGACAGCAACGAAACGGTTGCGGCGGGCGTGATCCAGGCGGCGCGCGCGATCGAGCCGGGGCGGGAGAGACGTCGCGACATCACCTGGCACCCGTCGGCGCTCGACCGCGACGAACGGTGGCTGGCGATCGACCAACGCGGCGCGACGGTGCTGCTGACCGGGCTCCCTGCGTCGGGCAAATCGACCATTGCGGTCCAGCTCGAGCGGCGGCTGGTCGACAGCGGCCAGTCGGCGTACCTGCTCGACGGCGACAACATCAGACACGGGCTGTCCGAGGATCTCGGCTTCTCGCCGGGCGACCGCTCTGAGCACATCCGCCGGGTCGGACAGGTGGCGCGGCTGATGGCGGACTCGGGAACGATCGCCGTCGTCTCGCTGATCTCGCCGTTGGCTTCCGATCGCGCCCACCTGCGCGAGGCGCATCAAGAGGCCAACCTGCCCTTCGTCGAGGTGTTCGTCGACACGCCGGTCGAGGAATGCGAGCGGCGCGATCCGAAGGGTCTGTACGCGCGCGCACGTGCAGGGGAAATCACCGGCTTCACCGGAGTCGACGCGCCGTACGAGCCGCCCGAGCACCCCGAGGTTCGGGTCGACACGTGTAGCACCGACGTCGAAGGAGCCGTCTCGCGGATCGTCGAGATGCTGCGGGCCCGCCCGAAGGTGTTGGCGGCGAAGGGGGCGACGATGAGAATCTCGGCTAAGGCCGACTACGCGGTACGCGCCACGATCGAGCTGGCTGTGGCGCCGGATGAGCACCCGGTGCCGGCCGAGCGAATCGCGACCTCACAGGGGATTCCGCTCGGCTTCTTGGAGCACATCCTGTCTGAGCTCCAGGTCGCGGGGTTGGTCCGCAACCAGCGCGGCACCGTGGGCGGCTACCGACTGGCCAGGGAGCCTCGTCAGATCACGATCGCCGACGTGATCCGAGCCGTCGAGGGCCCGCTGGCCTCGGTTCGGGGCGTGAGGCCCGAGGCGGCCGAGTACGCGGGAGCCGCGGGCCAGCTTCCGCGCGTGTGGATCGCGGTCCGGAAGAACCTGCGCAGCGTGGTCGAGCACGTGACGCTCGCCGACGTCGCGACCCACCGCCTGCCCGACGTGATCAACCGGCTGGCCGACGACCCCGAGGCGTGGGTCACCCGCTAGGCGTCCCCCTCGCACCGCGACGACGCGGCGCTGCTACCGGGGCGCCGGAGCGTCCGCTTCGTCGATCACGAACGTCGGGTCTTCCGCCGAGCGCTGCGACTGGGAATTGATCCGCGCCCCCACCGGCGGCGCGATCGGCCCGCGCAGCAGCGGATCGTCCGTGGTGAGCATCCACTCCTCGAGGCGCCCTCGCAGGTTGGCCAGCACGCCGGCGTAGTCGTCATGATCGACGTAGTTGCGACCCTCGCCGGGGTTGAAGAACAGGTCGTGGAGCGACTCGCGGGCGACGCTGCGTCTCGCCCAGCCGCGCTCGAGGTAGGCGTTCTTGCTCGGGCTGTCGTCACAGTTGGGCAGCACCGGATAGGGGTAGTCGTCG
>DATBYI010000620.1:0-2256 GCA_036513815.1 Solirubrobacteraceae bacterium | reverse complement strand
TCTTCCGTCCGTACTGGATCGAGGAGCCGTTCATGCCCGACGAGTACGGCAAGTACGCCGCGCTCGCGGCCGCTGTCGATACGCCGATCGCCGCCGGGGAGCAGGAGACGACCGCGCAGGACTTCCGCCGCCTCGTCGATGTCGGCGTCGAGGTGCTCCAGCCCGACGTGACCCGGGTCGGCGGGATCGCGGAGTGCCTGCGCGTCGCCGAGCTGGCCCGCGTCAATGGACGGCGGTGCGTGCTTCACGCGTGGAGCACGGGGATCATCAAAGCGGCCACGCTTCACGTGCTCGCGGCCATGCCCGACGCGGAACTATTCGAGTACTGCGTCCAGACCACAGACCTCAACCGCCGGCTCGTGACCCACGACTTCCCGGTGGTCTCGGGTGAGGTCGCGGTGCCTCAGGGTCCGGGGCTCGGCGTCGAGGTCGATGAGGAGCTCCTCGAAGCGTTCAGGGTGACGGCGAGCCATGTCTGACTCGCTCTCGCCCGGCGCCGACGTCGTCGGCCTGGGGGAGGTCATGCTCCGATTCTCGCCGGCGCGCGGACGGCGAATCGAGAACGCCGATGCCCTCAGCGTGAATGCGGCCGGCGCCGAGGCGAACGTACTCGGGGCGCTCGCCCGCCTTGGCAGGCGCGCCGCGCTCGTCACGGCCTTTCCCGACTCTCCGCCCGGGCGGAGGGCCGCCGGGGAGCTGCTCGCGGCCGGCGTGGATCTGGCTCACGCCCGGTGGATCGGCGGCGCCCGGATGGGCACGTTCTACGTCGAGCTCGGGGTCGGTGCGCGCGTCACGAACGTCTGGTACGACCGCGCGGGGTCGGCGTTCGCCCGGCACGTCGAGTGGCCCTCGAGCGCGCTCCGTGGCGCACGCTACGCCGTGCTGTCCGGCATTACGCCGGCGCTGTCCGTCGGAGCTCGTACCGCCGCCCTCGCGATGATCAAGGAAGCCGATCAACTCGGCGTGCCGGTATGCCTCGACGTGAACTACCGGGCGCGGCTGTGGTCGCCGGAGGCCGCCCGAGAGGCATTGACGGCGCTGCTCGGGCACGCCGGAATCGTGGTCTGCAGCGCAGACGATGCGGTCACGCTGTTCGACGCCGACCCCGACGATCCGGCGGCGTTCCGCGCCCGGTGGGCGCCTCGCGCGCGTGTATGCGCGATCACGCACGGCGAGCGCGGAGCCGTCGCGGTAGGCGACGACGAGGCGATCATCGCGGTCGACGCGCCGGCCACGGAGATCGTCGATCGGCTCGGGCTCGGGGATGCGTTTCTCGCCGGCTTGCTGCACGGGCTGCTCGAGGAGCTCCCGCTGATGGAGGCTCTGCGCGCCGGCGCGGCGCTCGCGGCGCTGAAGGCAACCGTCGCCGGAGACCTTTCGCTGGCGCGGCGTGAGGACCTCGATGCGGCGCTCGCCCGGGTCGAACCGTCGCGGGTGGTGAGATGAGCGCCCTGGCCGAGCGTGCCGCAGACACGATCACAGCTGAGCGCCTGATCGCGATCGTGCGGGCGGGCAGCGCGGACGAGGCGGTGCTCGCCGCGGAGGCGCTCCTAGCGGCCGGGGTGCGCGTCATCGAGGTCAGTCTCGTCACCCCCGGTGCACTGAGCGCGCTCACGCGGCTGTCCGAGTCGGCCGGGGATGAGCGATTGATCGGCGCCGGCACCGTGCGCTCGCGCGCGGATGCGGTGCAGGCAACCGCGGCCGGGGCTCGCTTTCTGGTCTCGCCCGGGCTCGATCCCGGCGTGCTTGGCTGGTCCATCGCGAACGACGTGCTCCATCTGCCCGGCGCCTTGTCGCCGAGCGAGGTCGGCGCCGCGCTCGCGGGCGGCGCCCAGCTCGTGAAGCTGTTCCCCGCGGGACGTCTCGGCGCCGGCTACGTTCGCGACCTGCTGGCGCCCTTCCCCGAGGCGCGACTCGTGCCGACCGGGGGCGTAGACGGCTCGAACGCGAGGGCGTTCCTCGACGCCGGCGCGGTGGCGGTCGCTGTCGGCGCGGCGCTGGTGAACCCGGTCACGGTGGCGGATCCAGAAGCGCTCGGCTCCGCGGTGCGGCAGCTGCAATCGATAACGAGGTTGTGAGAACGGAGGAGAGATCAATGGGTATCGAGGGCATCCTTCCGGTCATTCCGACGCCGATGCGGGCGGGTCAGTTCGACGCGGCGAGCTTTCAGCGTCTGCTCGACCACATGCTTCCTTACACCGACGGCTACACGTTGCTCGGGAGCACCGGTGAGGCGCCCTCGTTGTCAACCGAGGA
>DATBYI010000619.1:0-3276 GCA_036513815.1 Solirubrobacteraceae bacterium | reverse complement strand
CTCGCCGGCGCTGCTGAGGGCCGTCAGGTCGTATGTGACGCGTACCTGCGTGGTGTCCTCGCGTGAGGCGAGCAGCTCGACGGCGATGATGCCCGCCGTCATGCCGTGCGCAATGCGCGCGTAGCGGACGCGATCCGGGAGTTGGTCGACCATGACCCAGGTCGTCTGGTGCAGTCCGTGGCTTGTGGTGAAGACGGTCCCGGGGCCTTCGCGACGGCCGGGCTGCGGATAGTGGGGATCCCATTCGTCGGCCCAGCGGCGCTCGCCCTCAGGGGTAAAGAGCGCCATGGCTTGGTCGGCGGGAAGGCCGACGGCGAACTCGGCGGTCCGGTGCACAGTCGTGGCCATGACGAGAATGATCGTGCATGGTCATCCGTAGATGGCGCGCTTTTCAGCTATCGATGACCTAGAGGACCGTAGGATTCTCGGCTATGAACGCCGTGGACCGCGCAATCCTCGCAGTGGTGGCCGGCAGCGGTCGCGTGACTCTGCAGGAGCTCGCCGAGCAAGTGCATCTGGGCCCGAGCGCGACTCGTGAGCGGCTGCGGCGGCTCGAGGAGCGTGGTGTCATCACCGGGTACGGCGCGACCCTCGACGATGCCGCGCTTGGCTACCCGCTCGAGGCGCTGGTGGACGTCGACCTCGCGCCCGGCGCGGATACGGAGAAATTCGAGCAGGGGCTCCGCGCCCAGCCGGCCGTAGTCGAGGCGCTGCATGCTACCGGCGAGCATGACTATCTCGTGCGTTTGCGGTGTACCGGTACCGACGAGCTACATCGCAGCGTACGCGGCCTCAAGGCCAAACTCGGCGCGGTGCGCACGGTCACTCATATCGTCCTTGACCGCACCGTGTCCGCCCGGCCCCGACTGCCCTGAGACAGCCTGCACCCCGCCGCGACTCACAGGGACCTGGACAACCCACCGTCGACCGGAATCAGGACGCCGTTCAGATAAGAGGCTTGACGCGAGGCGAGAAAGCAGACGACGTCGCCCACCTCCCTGGGCGCCCCAAGGCGTCCTACCGGTATCGCGGCGAGGTCGGCCTGCGGAGGCTCGCCTCCGTACAACTCGGTCATCCGGTCGGTGGCGATCCTTCCCGGCCCGACGGCGTTGACCGTGATCCCTCCCGCAGCAAGCTCGCCGGCGAGCGTCTTCAGGTAACCCCACACGCCTGGGCGGACCGCGTTCGAGAGCGCGAGGTTGCGGATCGGCTCACGGACCGAGGTCGAGGAGATCGAGATGATCCGACCCTGGCCGCTCTCCCGCAGATGCGGCACCGCCGCGTTGACCACCGTCACGACCGGGCGAAGGAGCAGGTCGATCGCACCCTGGATGGACTCGTCGGTGACCTCGGAGGCTGGGCCGGGCGGGGGACCACCGCCGTTGAGGACCAGGACATCGAGACCGCCGTACGTCCGCACCGCTGTGTCGACGGCATGCTCGAGTTCATCGCGTTGGCGGACGTCCCCGGCGACGGCGCTCGCGCCGAGCCGTGCCGCCTCCCGACGCAGCAGCTCCTCCCGGCGGGCGAACATGACGACGTTCGCCCCTTCTTCACTCAGCGCTTCGGCACTGGCGAGCCCCAGCCCCGATGAGGCGCCGAGGACGAGCGCCGTCCGTCCTTCGAGTCCAAGGTTCATGCCTGCACCATTGTCGAGTGGACGGACACGGCTCGGGTCACGCTTGCGCGATCCGGAAGCGACCCTCGGCCACGATCAGCGCGACCCCGCCGACCTCGACGGAGTCGATCCGATCGCCCTCCCCGGTGGCGGTCGCGTAAAGCAGCGACGGCCGGCCGATCTCAGCGCCTTGCCGAATGGTGATCTCATCACCGAAGGCGATCTCACCGTGCCGCGCGAGATGGACGGCGAGCGGGCCGGCTGCCGAGCCGGTCGCGGGATCCTCTGCAATGCCGGCGCCTGGGTAGAACATCCGCGACTTCCAGGCGCGGCCAGCGCCGGCGAAGCAGTTCGCGGCTACGTCGAGACGCTTCAGGGCGGCTAGATCAGGATCCAGGGCAGCCACCGCCTCCTCGCTCTCGAGCCCGACGAAGACATGGGAAGGACCGTTCCGGTAGAGCTCGACCGGCAGGCGGGAGGAACTCACACGCAGGGCATCGAAAAGCTCGCGCTCGGCCGCGTACGGCTCCCAGGGGGGAACCCGCTGTTGCATCCGCCCGAAGACGATGCGATCGCCGTCGCGGTCCAAGCTGACCGGCACCGGGCCCGAGGTCGTTTCCAAAGTCACGGCATCTGTGCCAAGCGCCGCTCCAACCACGAACGCGGTTCCCAAGACGGGGTGACCCGCAAACGGCAGCTCAGCGTTAGGGGTGAAGATCCGCATCGAGACATCGCTACCACTCTTCGGCGGGAGCAGGAAGACGGTTTCGGCGAAGTTCATCTCGCGCGCGAGGCGCTGCATTTCCTCAGACGTGAGCGGCCGGCCGTCCACGAACACGCCGAGCTGGTTTCCCTGCAGGGGCTCGGAGGTGAAGACATCACACACGAAGTAGGGGTGAAGACGCGATGCGCCATGCCAGGCCGGCAGGCTGGGGATGACATTCGCTTCAGCTACCATCAACATCCCTTCGTTTAGCTATATAGCTAAAAGCCTATATATTTTGCGCGCCGAGCGCAAGCCCGCTGAGCGCCTGACCCTCCTCTACGATGATCGCCATGGCCACGTCCGCTGCCACGCTCGACATGATCCAGATCTTCCGGGCTCTTGACAGCCCCAAGCGGCTGCAGATCCTCGACTGGCTCCGCGACCCGGTTGCGCATTTTCCGCCTCAGCGTGATGGCGACCTCGTCAAGGACGGCGTGTGTGTCGTCTTCATAGCGGAGAAGCTGGGCGTCGCCCAACCCACCGCGACCGCCCACCTGCAAGCGCTGGCCCGCGCGGGGCTCGTCAGGGCGAAGCGCATCGGGCAGTGGACGTTCTACAAGCGCGACGAGGCGGCGATCCGCGCCTTCAAGCGCCAATTGCGCGAGGGCCTGTAGCTAGCTAGATACATAGCTAGATGCCTATATGCTTTCTCGGCGAACTGCGACCGCGACCGGTTTCCACAGGAGGCATCCCCGATGAAGGCGTTGATCAGCTCCGATAAAGCACCGACTCCGACCGCGCCATACTCCCCTGGTCTGTCGGTCGGAGGGTGGGTCTTCCTCTCGGGGCAGGGTGGGATCGATCCCGAGTCCGGTCAGGTCGTCAGCGACGATTTCGCCGAGCAGACGGAACAGACGTTCCGCAACATCGAAGCACTTCTCGCCGCGGCCGG
>DATBYI010000618.1:0-4759 GCA_036513815.1 Solirubrobacteraceae bacterium | reverse complement strand
CAAGGACGACGGTCCGCGCGCCGGCACCACGATGGAGGTGCTGGGGAAGCTCAAGCCGGCCTTCCGTCCCGATGGGACGGTCACCGCCGGCAACGCCTGTCCGCTCAACGATGGCGCCGCCGCCGTGCTGGTGATGTCGGCCGACAAGGCGCAGCGGCTAGGGCTCAAGCCGAAGGCGCGGATCATCGCCTCGACGGTCGCCGCCATCCGTCCCGAGATCATGGGGCTCGGGCCGATCCCGGCCATCCAGGCCCTGCTCAAGGCGGCCGGCGTGACGATCGACGAGATCGACGTCGTCGAGATCAACGAGGCGTTCGCGGCCCAGATCGTTCCCTGCAAGGATGAGCTCGGGATCCCCGACGAGAAGCTCAACCCGTTCGGTGGCGCGATCGCGCTCGGGCACCCGTTCGGGATGACCGGCGCGCGGATCATGACGACGCTGATCAACGGCTTGCAAGCGGTCGACGGGACGCTCGGGATCGAGTCTATGTGCGTCGCCGGCGGGATGGGCCAGGCGATCCTGGTCGAGCGGCTGAACTAGCGCCCGGGGGGCGCCTTGGGGATTGGCATGGTCGGCGGCGCCTTGCGGCGGCGCCTTAGAGCATGCTGCCCGACTGCGACTCGTGGTTGATCCAGCCGGGCTGCGCGAGCGCCACGTTGAGCGGCGCCGGTTTGCCCACGTAATAACCCTGGGCGTAGTCGACGTGGTGCTTCTGGAGCATCCCGATCGTCTCCTCATCGGCGACGGACTCGGCGACCGTCTTGATCCCGAGGGCCTGGGAGACGCCGACGATTGCCTCGACCATGTGCTCGTCGACCTCTGAGCGCGGCAGGTTCTGGATGAACTCGCCGTCGAGCTTGACGTAGCTCACGGGCAGGTGCTTTAGGTAGTAGAAGGAGCCGAACCCGGTGCCGAAGTCGTCGAGCGCGAGGCTGCAGCCGAGGCTTGTCAGACCGCGGGCGAAGCGCGTCGCCTCGGGCATGTTGGCGATCGCGGCGGTTTCGGTCACCTCGAAGATCAGCTTGGAGGGGTCGACCGACGAACGCTCGAGCTCCTGCTCGATCATCGTCAACAGCTGCGGGTCGCCCACGATCGACTCGCCGCTCAGGTTGATGCCGACGCGCGGCACCTTGTCCATCGTCGCGCCCACGAGCTGGATCCCGCGTCCGACCACCCAGCGATCGATCGCGTGGATCAGCCCGAACCGCTCGGCGGCGGGAAGGAATGCCCCCGGCGCGATCAGCTTGCCGTGATCGCCTTTCATGCGCAGGAGCAGCTCGCCGTGTTTGATCTGCCCGGTGGCGAGCTCGAGGATCGGCTGGAGGTGGAGCACGAAGCGGTCGCGGTCGAGTGCGTCCTGGATGCGCTGGGCCCAGGTCAGCTTGGCCACCGCGCGCGCTCGGCGCGCCTCGCTCGCGGTGTAGACGACGACGCGGTCACGCCCGGCGGTCTTGGCCGCGTACATGGCGAGGTCGGCATTGACCATGACCTCGCCCGCGGTTGCGTCGTCTGACTCGAACGCGACCACCCCAATGCTCGCCGTGACGCGGAACGGCCGGCCGCCGTACGTGGCAGGCGAGGCGCGGATCTCGGCCAGCAACTGCTCAGCGGCGGTGCGCGCGTCGTCGACGCCGACGGCCGAGAGCAGCACTGCGAACTCGTCGCCACCGAGGCGCGCGACGACGTCGCTGGCGCGCGATCGGTGTCCGAGCACGTGCGCGACGTGGGAGAGCACAGCGTCGCCCGCGGCGTGCCCGGCCGAGTCGTTGATGCCCTTGAAGTTGTCGATGTCGATGCTCAGCACCGCGCTGTGGTCGGTCGCGTACCGTCCGGCCCGGGCCAGCTCGCGCTTGAGCTCCTCCTCGAAGCGCCGGCGGTTGAACAGGCCGGAGAGCTGGTCGTGGTCGGCCATTTGGCGCAGCTGCTCCTCGTGGCGGACGCGCGCGGTGGTGTCGCGCGCGATGATCGCCGCCGACACGATCCGTCCGTGTGCGTCGGTGACTGGCGAGACGGTGAGCGACACCGCGATCGTGCTGCCGTCCTTGCGCACCCGCTCGGTCTCGAAGTTGTCGATCGCCTGGCCGGAGAAGACGGTCTTGAGGAGCTTCTGCCACTCGCCCGCGCGCGCCGGCGTCTCGGTCAGGCCGCTGGCCAGTCCGATCGCCTCCTCCGCGCTGTAGCCGTAGAGCTGCTCGGCGCCTCGGTTCCAGCTCGTGATCGTGCCGTCCCGCGACTTGGTGATGATCGCGTCGCCCGTTGACTGGACGACGTAGCTCAACAGGTCGCGGGCGGCGTGCGCCTCGGCCTCCTCGGTGACGTCCTGCAGTGTGCCCACGACCCTGATCGGATCGCCGTTGGCGGAGGTCACCGCCTCGCCGTGTGCGCGCACGATGCGCTCGGCGCCGTCGAGTCGCTGCACGCGAACCTCGAAGGTGAGCGGCTCGCGCTCGCGTCCGGCCCGCTCGAGCGCCTGCTCGACCACCTCGCGGTCCTCCGGGTGCACGCGCTCGAGGATCAGCCCCGAGGTGAGCGCGAGCTCGTCGGGGACTCCGAGGATCCGGCGCAGTCCGGGTGAGTAGCGCGCCTCGCCAGTCTTCAGGTCCAGCTCGAAGCTGCCGAAGCCCGCGCTCTGTTCAGTGTTGTCGAATGGCCGATCCATCATGGTCGGCCTGGCGGCGTCGCTTGGCCGGACGCTCGTCGCCGTTCACCACCCTGCATGGTGAGCGCCAACTCGGTCTCCCTTCCTGGATGGCGCGATGTTACCCCGCAAATTGCGAGCGGATTCCGGGTATCGAACAAATGTGTAGGGTTGACCACTAACGAGGAGGCATTCGCAGCGCGCCATCGAGTCGGATCACCTCGCCGTTGAGCATTTCGTTCTCGATGATGTGGGCGGCGAGGGCGGCGAACTCGTCGGGGCGGCCGAAGCGGGACGGGAACGGGACGACGCGGCGGAGCTCTTGGCGAGCGTCTTCGGGCAGCGCCGCGAGCAGGGGCGTGTCGAACGTGCCGGGCGCGATCGCGCAGACACGCACCCCGAGCGGCGCGAGGTCGCGCGCCGCGGGCAGCGTCATGCTGACGATCCCACCCTTGGAGGCCGCATAGGCGATCTGGCCGATCTGGCCGTCGAAGGCGGCGATCGATGCGGTGTTAACACACACGCCCCGTTCCCCGGAGGCGGTCGGCTCGTTCTCCACCATCACCGCGGCGGCGAGGCGCATCACGTTGAAGGTGCCGATCAGGTTGACCCGGATCACCGTCTCGAACGGCTCGAACGCGTGCGCTCCGTTCCGGCCGACGACGCGTCCGGCCCAGCCGATCCCGGCGCACGAGACGGCGATGCGAAGCGGGACCGGGTGTGCGCGTGCCACGTCCACCGCCGCCTGGACCGCATCCGGATCGGTGACGTCGGCCGCGACGAACGTCGCGCGCTCGCCGAGCTCATCGGCCAGGATCGCGCCGCGCTCGACGTTCTGATCGGCGATTACGACGTGTGCGCCGTGCGCATGCAGCCGCCGGGCCGTCGCCGCTCCCAGCCCCGACGCGCCGCCTCCGACGAGCGCCCCGCTTCCCGCGATGTCCATGCTGCGAAAGGCTAATGGGAATTTGCGCCGGCGCCTAACGGCGGCGCCTCCGGGCGCCGCGCGAGCGACAACGCAAACAGGCCCTCGGGGTCGGTGTACCAACCGTCCAGGGCCAGACCGGCCGCGTGAAAGTCTTCTTGCAGGCGGTCGCGCGTGAACTTGGCGCTGATCTCCGTGCGCAGCTCCTCGCCGGCCGCGAACTCGACGCGGAGGCCGAGCGCGGCCACGAGCACGCTGCAGGGTCGCCGAGCGCGCAGGCGCATCTCGACCCACTCGTGCCGGCGGTCGAAGAAGGCGATGTGCTCGAACGCGTCGGGCGAGAAGTCGGCCTCGAGCTCGCGGTTGAGCACGTGCAGGACGTTGCGGTTGAACTCGGCGGTGACGCCCTGGGCGTCGTCGTAGGCGGCCTCGAGCACGGCCGGATCCTTGACGAGGTCGGTCCCGAGCAGCAGGCGGTCCTCGGGACCGAGCAGCGCGCCGATCTGGCGGAGCAGCCGGCGTCGCGTCCCGGGCAGGAAGTTTCCGATCGTTCCGCCGAGCAGCGCGACGATCCGTGGCGTTCCGTCGTCTGGCGCGGCCGGTACGCGGTCGAGGTGGCGCTCGAAGTCGCCGATCACGCCGTGGACCGTGAGCTCCTCGAACTCACCGACGAGCTCGAGCGCGGCCGCCTCGAGCGCACTCTCGGACACGTCGAGCGGGACGTAGCGGCGAAGCGTCCCCGCGCTCGACATCGCCCCGAGGAGAATCCGCGCCTTCTCGGCCGAGCCGGAGCCGAGCTCGACGAGCTCGCCCGCGCCGGTCTCGCCGATGATCCGCTCGGCGTTGGCGACGAGGATCTCGCGCTCGGTCCGCGTCGGGTAGTACTCGGGCAGCTCGCAGATGCGCTCGAACAGCTCCGAGCCGCGCGCGTCATAGAAGTGCTTGGGCGGGATCTCCTTGAACGGACGGGTCAGGCCGTCGAGCACGTCGTAGGCGAGGGACCGCTCATCGCCCTCCGACAGATAGGAATCGATCCGGATCTCGGGGGTGCGGGTGATCGTCTTCACGCGTCGGCCGCGATCCGGAAGCCGGCGAAGATCTGGCGGCGCTGGGGGTAGTCCCAGTTGCGGAAGCTCGTGGAGGCGACTCGCGACCGGGTCGCCCACGACCCGCCGCGGAGCACGCGGTACTCCGT
>DATBYI010000617.1:0-2501 GCA_036513815.1 Solirubrobacteraceae bacterium | reverse complement strand
GACCATCGTCCCCCAGGCGCCATCGTGCGCGGCGTCGATCGCGGCCAGCCCGAACCGAGTCGCCAGCACCCGGTCGAACGCCGTCGGCGTGCCCCCGCGCTGCACGTGCCCAAGCACCGTGGCCCGTGTCTCGAAGCCAGTTCGCCGCTCGATCTCGTGCTCGAGTCGGACGCCGATCCCGCCGAGGCGGGGATGGCCGAACTCATCGAGCTCACCGGCGGTCAGCTCCATTGTGCCCTCCTTCGGGATGGCGCCCTCGGCGGCCACGATGATCGAGAAGTAGCGACCGCGCTCGTGGCGCCGGCGGATGTGCTGGCACGCCTCGTCGATGTCGAACGGGATCTCCGGGATCAGGATCACGTCCGCGCCGCCGGCGATGCCTGCATGCAGTGCGATCCAGCCGGCGTGGCGACCCATCACCTCAACGACCAGGATCCGGTTGTGACTCTCGGCGGTGGTATGGAGACGATCGATCGCTTCGGTCGCGACGCCCAGCGCCGTATCGAAGCCGAACGTCACGTCGGTGGCCCCAAGGTCGTTGTCGATCGTCTTCGGGACGCCGACGACGTGCACACCCTCGCCATGCAGTCGGTTGGCGACGCCGAGGGTGTCCTCACCCCCGATCGCGATCAGACCATCAAGGTCGTGGCGGGCCAGCGTCTCGCGCACCTTCTGCGGACCGTCCTCCCGCTTGTACGGGTTCGTTCGCGAGCTCCTGAGGATCGTCCCTCCGCGCGGCAGGATCCCGCGCGTTGACTCGATTGTGAGGTCCTCGAAGGAGTCCTCGAGCACCCCGCGCCAGCCGTCGCGAAAGCCGATCACCTGATCTCCGTAGGCGTCGATCCCCTTGCGCACGACGGCGCGGATCACCGCATTCAATCCGGGGCAGTCCCCGCCTCCGGTGAGCAGAGCGATGCGCATGACCTGGAGTCTCAGCCGGCCGAGGCCGCCTGGGCCGCCGCCACACGCGCGATCGGAACCCGGAACGGCGAGCAGCTGACGTAGTCGAGACCGGCCGAGTGAAAGAAGCGGATTGAGGCGGCATCGCCGCCATGCTCGCCGCAAATGCCGACCTCCAGCTCGGGCCGCGCCGCGCGACCCCGCTCGACGGCGATCCGCACGAGCTCGCCCACGCCTGGCTCGTCGATCGTCGCGAATGGGGAGCGCTCGACGATTCCCATATCGACGTATTGCGGAACGATCCGCGCTTCGATGTCGTCGCGCGAGAACCCCAGAGCGGTCTGCGTGAGGTCGTTAGTCCCGAAGGAGAAGAATTCCGCATGTCTGGCGATCTCGCCCGCCACGAAGCACGCGCGCGGGAGCTCGATCATCGTGCCGATGCCGAAGTCGCGACCGATCGCGAAGCCCTCCTCGATGCCGACACGCAGCACGAGGTCGCGCGCGAGCTCGAACTCGCGGACGTAGGCAACGAGGGGAATCATGATCTCGACGCGCGGCGCGCGGTCCGTCCGCTCGCGGACAGCGCGCGCGGCGCGGAAGATGGCCCGCGCCTGCATCTCGTAGATCTCTGGGTGCACGAGTCCCAGCCGGACTCCTCGCGTGCCGAGCATCGGGTTGCCCTCCTCGAGCGCCCGCAGGCGCTCGAGCGTGTGCTCGAGCTTTCGGAGCTCGGGGGCGTCGGTCAGCCGCGCCGCCGTGATCTGCTCCACGAGCTCGAAACGGTCGGGCATGAACTCGTGCAACGGCGGGTCGAGTAGCCGGATCGTGACCGGCAGGCCCTCCATGGCCTCGAACATGCCCTCGAAGTCCTCTTGCTGCAGCGGAAGCAGCTGATCCAGCACGACGCGGCGCCCGGCCTCATCGTCGGCCATGATCATGATCTGCATCTTCGGCATGCGGTCGGCGGCCATGAACATGTGCTCGGTCCGGCACAGCCCGATGCCCTCGGCGCCGAAGCCCCGCGCGCGGCGCGCGTCCTCGGGAGTGTCTGCGTTGGCGCGCACGCCTAGTGTGCGCAGCTCATCGCACCAGCCGAGTACGGTGTCGAAGCGGGCGTCGACCTCCGGCGTGACGAGCGGGACGTCCTCGAGCGTGATGGCACCGGTGGTGCCATCGATCGCGATCAGATCGCCCTCGCGCAGCACGCGACCATCGACGTGCACCTCGCGGGCGTGGAGGTCGATGTCCAGGTCGGCAGCGCCGGTGACCGCAGGGCGCCCCATCCCACGCGCCACCAGCGCGGCGTGCGAGGCCTTGCCGCCTTCGGAGGTGAGGATGCCCTTGGCGGCGTGAAAGCCCGCGACGTCGTCGGCTTCGGTGAACGGGCGCACGAGGATGACATCGCGACCGTTCTCGGCGGCCGTCACCGCCTCCGGCGCCGTGAAGACGATCGCGCCCTTGGCCGCTCCCGGCGAGGCGGCGACGCCGCGTGCAATCACGTCGTACTTCGCGGCGGGGTCGAAGGTCGGGTGCAGGAGGGCGTGCAGCGAGCGCGCCTCGATCGTCTTGATCGCCTCCGCCCTGGTCAGCAATCCCTCGTT
>DATBYI010000616.1:0-5148 GCA_036513815.1 Solirubrobacteraceae bacterium | reverse complement strand
GCTCGTGCTCGAGCGTCGCTGCCGGTGGCGGGGGATCGGCTTCAGCCTCGCGGCCAGCGGGATCGGGGACCACCTCGATCCCGACGCGGCCGACCTCTACTACCTCGGCGGAGGCCAGGACCGCGACCAGAAGCTGTGCGCCCTCGACATGGCCGAGATCAAGCGCGACGCGCTGCACGGGGCGGCCGGCCGGGGGGCGGTGATCCTCGCCGTGTGCGGCGGCTACCAGCTCCTCGGCCGCTCTTACCAGCTCGGCGAGGAGACCCTCCCGGGCGTCGAGTTGGTCGACCTCGTGACCGTCCGCTCCGAGGAACCGCGGCTGATCGGCAACGTCGCGATCGAGGTCGAGCTCGAGCCGGGGCAGCCTCGCGTGCTCGCCGGGTTCGAGAACCACGGCGGGCGCACTCAGCTCGGACCGGGCTCGCGGGCGCTCGGCCGGGTACTCAAAGGCTACGGCAACAACGGCACCGACGGTCACGAAGGGGTCCGGCAGGGCAACGTGATCGGCACCTACCTGCACGGTCCCCTGCTGCCCAAGAACGTCTGGTTCGCCGACTGGCTGATCCAGACCGCGCTCGGGCTGAGCGAACCGCTTGCGCCGCTCGATGACCGCCTCGAGAGCGACGCTCACGCCGAGGCTCGCAGGGCGGCCGGATTGTGAAAGTCTGCGCGTGATGGCGCGCGGGGCATGTGTCACCTCGGAGCGACTCGGATCGGCGCTCGCCTGTGCTCTGGCCGTAATCGGCCTCGCCGCGTGCGGAAGCGGCTCGCGGCCGGCCGCCGCGGACGCGCCGAGCACCGCGGACGCGCCGAGCACGACCACCGTCACCTCGCCGGGCGCTACCACCGTCACGACGACGACAACGGTGACGAGCACCTCGACCACCACGACGACCCAGACGGTCACGCTGCCGGGTGCCGGCAAGCCGCCGGTGACGATCGGCGACGAGAACACACCCGAGGAGTTCCTGCTCGGACAGCTCTACTACCAGGCGCTGAAGGCGCAGGGGTTCGCGGTCACGCTCAACCAGAGCATCGGCCCCAGCCAGGTGATCATGCAGGCGCTGGCCACGGGTCAGCTCGCCATGTACCCCGAGTACCTCGACACGTGGAACCAGCAGGTGGCCGGCATCACCCGCTCGTTCCAGAGCCGCACTGACGCCTATCTCGCCGGCCAGCACTATGCGCTCGCGCACGGGCTGAGGCTGCTCGATCCAACTCCCTTCAGCGATACGGCGGCGATCGCGGTCACCTTCGATTACGCCGTGGAGAACGGCGTCCAATCGATCAACGACCTGGCCAGACTCGCTCCCCAGCTGACGCTGGGCGGGCCGCCCCAGTTCCAACAGGATCCGAACGGGCTGGCCGCGATCGAGAAGGTCTACGGCGTGACCCCCGCCGCGTTCAAACCGCTCGAGATCGGCGGTCAGTACCAGGCGCTCGATCAGGGCGCCGTGCAAGCGGCCGTCGTCAACACGACCGACCCCCAGCTCCTGAGTGGGAGCTACCCGCTGCTCTCGGACCCGGTCAACGTGTTCGGCTGGGGGAACGTCGTGCCGGTGGCGTCGGTCCACGCGCTCGACGCGGAGGGACCGGTCTTCGAGGACACGGTCAACCGCGTGAGCGCACTGCTGACGCTGCCGGCGATGCGCGAGCTGAACGCGGCCGTGGTACTGAACAACGAGAATCCCGCCGTCGTCGCCCAGGAGTTCCTGCAGTCCGAGGGGATCCTGCCTCAGCCCACGACCGGCGGCTGATCGGATTTATTGGACGGCGGCGCGTGACAGCGGCCCGTATTAGATTGGTCGGCGGCGCCTGACGGCGCGCCTGACAACGGCCCGTATTAGATTGGTCGGCGGCGCCTGACGGCGGCGCCTCAGCCGCTCGAGCCGAAGCCACCGTCGCCGCGTTCGGTCGGCGCCAGCTCGTCGACCTCCTCGACCGCGGGCGTCTCTACTCGTACCAGCACCAGCTGCGCGATCCGGTCGCCGGCCGAGACCGTGAACGGCTCGCTGCGATCAGTGTTCAAGATCAGCACGCGGACTTCGCCCCGATAGCCGGAGTCGATCAGCCCGGGCGCGTTGACGAGCGCGATTCCGTGCCGGGCGGCCAGGCCCGAGCGCGGCAAAACGAGGCCGGCCTGATCCTCGGGGATCTCGAGGCAGATGCCGGTGGCCACCGAGGCACGCTCTCCCGGTCCGAGCACGTGCTCCTCGAGCGCGTAAAGGTCGAGCCCGGCGTCGCCCGGATAGGCGCGAGTCGGGAGCACGGCGCGCGCGTCGAGCCGACGCACTTTAAGCGTCATGCGTAGGGGCGACTGAGCGCAAAGTCCTGGTAGCGCGCGGCCACCGCGGCCGGCAGGCGCGCCATCACGCGCACTCCGTCCGGCGTCTCCTCGCGCTCGAGGTCGCCGGCGATCGCGTGCAGCTCAGCGAGGCGCGCGCCATCCTGGAACGGAATTAGGAGCTCCACGTCCTGAAGCGTGCGGGTGAACTCCTCCTCGATTCGCGCTACGAGCGCGTCGATCCCCTCGCCGGTCACGGCGGAGACGAGGGCCGCGTTCGGGTGCCGGTGCTGGAGCTCGGACCGGCGCTCGTCGTCGATCCGGTCAGCCTTGGCCAGCACGAGGATCTGGGGCACGGCGTCGGCGCCGATCTCGACCAGCACGTCCTCGACGGCGCGCGTCATCGAGACGAGCACCTCCTCGTCGACCGAGGCGTCGACCACGTGCAGGATGAGATCGGCCAGCCGCGTTTCCTCGAGGGTGGCGCCGAACGCCTCGACCAGTTGGTGGGGAAGCTTGCGGATGAACCCGACCGTGTCGGTCAGCAGATAGTCACGGCCGCCCGCTCTGAGCAGGCGCGTGGTCGGGTCGAGAGTGTGGAACAAGCGGTCGCGGACGCCCACGGTCGCCCCGGTCAGCGCGTTGAGCAGCGTCGACTTGCCGGCGTTCGTGTAGCCGGCCAGTGCGACCGACGGCAGGTGGCTGCGCTCGCGCTCGGCCCGCATGACCGAGCGGCTGGAGCGGACGTGACTCAGCTTTCGCTTGAGCGCGGAGATCCGGTCGCGGGCGAGGCGCCGGTCGGTCTCGATCTGCGTCTCGCCCGGTCCACGGGTGCCGATACCGCCATCGATGCGTCCGGCGCCCAGCCGCTCGAGGTGCGACCACAACCCGCGCATGCGGGCCAGGTTGTATTCGAGCTGGGCGAGCTCGACCTGGAGTTTGCCCTCCGCACTGTGTGCGTGCGAGGCAAAGATGTCGAGGATGATCGCCGTGCGATCGATCACGGGGATGCCCAAGGCCGACTCGAGGTTGCGCTCCTGTCGCGGCGACAGCTCGTCGTCGCAGGCCACGAGGTTCGCATCCGTGCGGGCCAGCTCCGCCTTTAGCTCGTCGAGCTTGCCCTGCCCGAGGTAGGTGTTCGGGTGGGGATGCTCGCGGCGCTGGACCATCTCGCCGACGTCCGCCACCCCCGCCGTGCGCAGGAGCTCGCGCAGCTCAGACAGGTGGCCCTCGGCGCCATCGGGGACGACCGCGATCAGGTACGCGCGTTGACGCGCACGACCACGCGGACGCTGTCCATTCAGCGCCGCCGATGATGCGTGGTTACCGGCTTGGCTGTCTTGCTGCACTGAAGCTGATGGTAGCTGCGGCGCTCGACGCTCTCCCTCTGTAGCACCGTTTTACCGGGTGAGGGAATCGAAGTCCGTAGCCAACGTGTTAAGACGGCGTTGAGAACCGCAAACAAGGAGGCAGGGAAATGCTGAAAGGTCGTCTCCGTTCGGCGATCGTGCTCGGCGTGGCGGGGCTGACGTGCGTGATCGGCCTCTCGGGCGTCGCGGACGCGGCCGGCCTGGCGCCACAACTGCGTTCGCCCAAGGGCGGAAAGGCCGTGACCGCTGGGCACGTCAAGCTGACGGTCTACGTGCCCGACCCGTCGAACGCCATCAACGGGCACATCTTCCTCGACGTGTCCGACAAGCGCATCGTCAAGAAGGGGCTGCTCGAGTCGCCCAAGAACTGCGGGTTCCACTGCGACATCGGGACGATGAAGCGCGTCGGTCACTCCCACCTGTACACGTACGTCGATCCGTATCACTTCACGGGCAACTGGCAGGACACGCCCGGCAAGTACTACTGGCAGGTCTACTACTACCCGAAGGGGGGCGTCATCGGCGTGCTGCCAAGCGGGATCGGAGCCTTCCGGATCGTCGGCTGACCGAATCCCGATCCGCTACAGGCGCCGAATCCGCTCGACCGCCTCGAGCAGCCGCTCGTCGGGCGTGGTGAGCGAGATCCGGAAGTACCCTTCTCCGCTCGCACCGTAGGCGCCACCGGGCGAGATGACCACGGCGGCCTGCTCGAGCACGTGCTCGCAGTAGGCCGCCGAGGACCCGAAGCCGGACGGAATGGGCGCCCAGATGTAGATCGTGCCTTTCGGCGGCGTGACCTCGACGCCGGCCTGGGCCAGCGCGTCGCACACGAGGTCGCGCCGGCGCTGATAGACGGCGTTCATCCGGTGCTTGTCGGCGTCCACCTCGGGCGCGAGCGCGGCCGCCCCGGCGAGCTGGACCGCCTCGAAGTTGCCCGAGTCGATGTTCGACTTCAGGTGCCAGTAGTGCTCGATTGCCTCCGCGTTGCCGACGATCGCCGCGCAGCGCCAGCCGGTCATGTTGTAGCCCTTGGAGAGCGAGAACACCTCGACGCCGACCTCCTTGGCGCCGGGAGTCTGTAGGAACGATGGCGCGACGTAACCGTCGTAAGTGGTCTCGCTGTAGGCGTTGTCGTGGATGGCGAGGATGTCGTGGCGGCCTGCGAACTCAACGGCCTCCTCGAAAAATCCGGGCGGGGCGATGGCGCCCGTCGGGTTGTTCGGGTAGTTGATGAACATCAGCCGCGCGCGCTCTCGGTCGCGGTCGGAGATGGCCTCGAGGTCGGGCGCAAACTCCCGCTCGGGCAGGAGCGGCATCAGCACCGGCTCGCCGCCGGCCAGCAGCGGGCCGCCCGTGTAGACGGGATAGCCGGGATCGGAGGCGAGCGCGACGTCCCCGGGGTCAAGGAAGGCGAGGTTGAGGTTGAAGATGCACTCCTTCGCACCGATCGCCGCCATCACCTCGGTCTCCGGGTCGAGCTCGACACCGAACCGG